>JAFAZL010000414.1 GCA_019239815.1 Acidobacteriota bacterium | reverse complement strand
TACTTCTGGGTCGGGTTATAGTGCGGAGCGAAATTCTGCGGCGCCGACGCGTTCGATTCCGGCTGGCGCTCCTCGAATTCGTTGTGCGGCTCGAGGTCGCCGTCGGGATGACGGCCTTCCGTGGGGCGCTCGTTGCCGGGCTCGGCGACGTTGCCGATGTTGTCGTGCTCGTCGTGATGCTCATGATGTCCGCCGCCGTGATGTTCTTCGCCGTGCCCATCGTGATGCGGTTCGGCGTGAGCTTCGAGTTCGTGATGCTCGTGCTCGCCATGATGCTCTTCACCTTCGTGCGACTCGGGGGCGCGGCCCTGACCGATTGTTTCGCCAGGCAAAACTTCAGTAGCGACGGGCGCGGAAGCCTGCGCCGAGCCGTGGCTGTGCGAATCGCCGTGGCTGTGGCCGTGATCGTAATCCTCGAGATTTTCGAAAACGTCACTGACATACAGGAAGGCGTCGCCGTCGAGGCCGATATCGACGAAGGCGGACTGCATACCGGGGAGGACGCGAGTGACGCGGCCTTTGTAGATGCTACCGACCAGCGCGAATTCCTTTTCGCGCTCGATATAAATTTCGACTAACTGACCTTCTTCCATAATCGCAACCCGCCGTTCGTGGGAGGCTGCGGAAATAACCAACTCTTTCGACATGAAAAGTCCTCTTGATATGCGGCGCCGGAGATTCCGGAGCCGCCTTTCCGCGAATCACCGGACGCAAAAAATCCGCAGATATTTGCGGACGCGCCGGAGTTATCGCTGGGAGCGGCTGCGACGGAATCGCAGCCACCGGACGGCATCGCAGCGAGCTTGTGCTCGACGGCGACGCGGACGAATAGCCTGCTCTGCGGAGCGCAGAGATACGAAGGCGATAGCTTGAAGGCGATGCCTTTGCGTACGAAGCGGAGGGGGCGGAAGGTGTGGAGCCCGGAGACACCGGGGTCATTCACAACGACGTCGCACTTCCTCTTGCTTACAAGGCCGGTCCGTTGCCGGGAGGGGCAAACGGCGGACGATGCTGTCCTCACACTAATGTTCCTGCTTCTGAAACTATCTTCCGAACGGAGGCGGCGTTGAATCGCGAGTAGCGAATTCAGGCGGCGTGTTCGGGACTGGCGAATCGCTCAGTTGACGAACCGGCGAATCCGGACGTTCATCACCAGACCAATCGCCAGGAAAACAAACAATGTAGCCGAGCCTCCGTAGCTCATAAGAGGTAACGGAATGCCGGTGACGGGCATAGCGCCAATCACCATAGCCACATTTACTAAAACATGGAAACCAAGCGCGGCGGCTACGCCCATGACCAGGAACATGCCAGCTCGATCTTTCGCGCGCTGAGCATTCTGCACGAGTCGGAGCAACAACGCCATATACAAACCCAAGGCAATCAGCACGCCCTTGAAACCCTGCTCTTCCGCCCAAGCCGACATGATGAAGTCGGAATAGCGAACGGGAATGTAGCCGAGCTGGTTTTGCGTGCCGTTACGAAATCCTTTGCCCCAGAAACCGCCCGAACCTACGGCGATTTTCGATTGGAGCAATTGGTAGCCGGAGCCCTTCGCATCTTCTTCGGGGTGCAGGAAGGAAGTGATTCTCTCGCGTTGATACGGCTTGAGAATGTGCTTACTCACCGGGGGATAAAAAACGCTCCCCACTAACAAGAGACCCGCTAAGCCGAATATGGCAGCGTGTTTCCACTGCAATCCACCTAGAAAAGCGCCCACGATCAACAGGGGCATGAGCACTAACGCGGTGCCCAAGTCGGGCTGTTTCAATATTAGCCCGAGTGGCAAACCAACCAAAAGCCCAGCTTTGATCAGGTCGCGAAGGGAAAGCTCGTCGGTACGCACTTCCGCAAAGAAGCGCGCCAACCAGATGATTATAATCAATTTTACGAGTTCTGACACCTGTAGATATTCGCCAATCAGGGGGAGCCAACGCTTGGCCCCGAAGCGGGTATGGCCGAAGAGCAAGACGGACACCAGGGCAATAATGCCGATGAGGTAAAGAATCCACGCCTGGTCGAGGATCAGGTGGTAGTCGAGACGGGAGAGGACGAACATCAGGATGAAGCCGACGGCGAGCCAGCGGATCTGCTTCATGTGCATGCCGGCGAGGCTGCTGCCTTGAGTGGCCGAGTAGATCTCGAGCACACCTAAGGTGCAGATAGCACAGAGGATGGCGATGAGCCACCAGTCGTAGTCGCGTGTTCCGGGTGCGTCTTTCATAATCTCGAATCCCTGCTGCCGGACGACGTCCTGGCGTAAACTTCTGCTTACCGCTGCGGCTGGCGCGGTTCCGGGGTGCGCTCGCGGGCGGGCGTTGCCTGCGGCTCTGCGTCACGCTTGTCCGGGGCGCGCATTACAGGCTGAACCACGGCTGCTGCTGGAGCGGTCTTACCGGGTTCATAAGGTTTCGTCGGGTTGGGCTTTGCCGCGTCGGGCTTGGCGGCGTCAGCGTTGATGATGCCCTCGGTCCTCTTCGTGCGTTTGTCATAATAGGCTTTAACGACGTCACGAACGACTGGACCGGCTGCTTCGCCGCCGTGCTGGCCGCTTTCCTGAACCAGCGCTGCGACGCAGATTTCGGGATTGCGCTTGGGCGCGTAGCCGACGAACCAAGCGTTGTCAGCGAATTGCGAACCTTTCTTCACGAGGTTGATTTTGTTATACCCGATGACCTGCGCAGTGCCGGACTTGCCACTGAATTCGACGCCGGTAAGCCGGAGCTTTCCGCCTGTGCCGTGCGGTTCGTTAATAACGCCATACATCGCTTCGGTAACTTTTTCGACTGTCGATTCGGAGATCGGGAATTTTTCCTCGGGAACATTCGGAGCGTCCTTCAGCATATGCGGCTGTTTGAAGACGCCACCCGATGCGATGCCACCGATGAGCCGAGCGAGCTGCAGAGGCGTCGTCTGGACGGCGCCCTGGCCGGTCGAGACTGAAATGACTTCGCCGGCATACCACTTGCGATGGAAGGTTCGCTCTACCCACTCTTGCGACGGCATCAAGCCGGCTTCCTCCGCGGGCAGATCGATGCCAGTCTTGTGACCGATGCCTAGGCCGCTGGCGTAATAGGATAGGCGGTCGATGCCGAGCTTCATGCCAACGTTATAGAAGAAGACGTCGCACGATTCCAAAATCGCATCATGTAAATTAACGACCCCATGGGACCTAGGGCCGCCGGTCTTGGAGTAGTAGACCCAGCAGTGATACTGGCGCCCGAAAAATACGCCATAGCCCGGGCAAGATACCTCGTAATTCTCAGACGGCACATGGTCTTCGAGCATGGCCGTGGCGGTGACAATCTTAAAGACCGAGCCTGGGGCAAGTTGGGCCTGAATGGCGCGATTCAGCAGTGGCTTTAGCGGATCGTCGTTGAGATCTTTCCATTCTTTCGCAGAGATTCGAATGGCGAAATCGTTGGGGTCGGGCGTGGGGCGGCTGACCATTGCCAGGACCTCACCAGTACGCGGATCGAGAGCTACGACCGCGCCGGGACGCGTCCCGAGTGATTGTTCGGCGACAGCCTGAAGGTCGTAATCGACGCTGAGCTGAATCTGTTTGCCGGGGATAGCTTCCTGAGTGGGGAGCCGATCGACTTCTTTGCCGACGCTGTTGACAATGACGCGGCGCATGCCGTCGGTACCCTGAAGGATGTCGTTATATTGGCGTTCGAGGCCGGTTTTGCCGACGAAGTCGCCGGGGCGGAATTTGCCGTTGCTGTCTTCGATCTGCTTCTCACTGACTTCGCCGACATATCCGCTGGCGTGCGCCATGAAACCATTCGGCAGATATCGCCGGCGGTGCACCATCAACATTTCGAGAAGCGGGATATCGGAGCGATGCGACTCAATGAACGCCACGTCCGCCGGAGTCGCTTCCGGCTTGATGACAATTGGCTGAAATTTGGGCAAATCGCGCGCGCTCTCGAGCTGTTCCTTCAGGTCATCCAGCGGGACGCCGAGCCCATCCGAGACTGCCTGCAAATTCTTAGAGATGAGCGTTGGATCATCGCGCAGGAGCAAGACGCTGAAAGACGGGTAGTTATCGACCAAGACGCGACCGTCGCGGTCGAGCATGCGTCCGCGAGGCGCGATCACGGGAATCGAGCGGATACGGTTGCGGTCGGCCCACTGCGAATACTTGTCGAAATCGATGATCTGAAGCTTCCAGAAGCCGACCAGCAAAAGGCCTATCATGCCTACGATGACGTAGGAGACGACAGCCAGCCGAGCCTGTGGCAACCGATTATCGTTGCGGAACCAGTACGACACGAAATCCCCGCGCGAGCGTTTTTCCTAGGCGGCGTTTTATTGAGACTTCAGCCGCGCTTTCTATAGCGCTGGATATCAGCCTAAACCGGGTATGTCGGAGGCTGCCCGCGCCCTCAGAGTGACCACTTTGGGCTCATTTTCGCCGGAAAACAGCGATAAAAGCCCAATTCCACGGTACACGGGCGGGGAGGGGGCTGCAAGCCGTCCGCGGGGACAGGTTCCCTGAGTGGTACTAGCCTGTAGGAAAACCTGTGCGGTTCGGGCCCGTGCAGATTCGAGCCTATTCGTGGCGGAGAGCTTGGGTCGGCTCGATGTTGGTGGCTCGGCGGGCCGGAATGAAGCAGGCCAGAAGAGCGATTGCGGTCAGCAGAATCGAAACACCGATGAAGGTGGTCGGATCCGTCGGGGCCACGTCGACGAGGAAGTCGCTCACGAGCTTCCCGATCGCAAATGCGCAGAGAAGGCCGGTCGCGAGACCGAAAGCAACGAGGATCGCGCCCTGTTTACAGATCATTGTGAGCACTTGATCGCGCCGAGCGCCGAGCGCCATGCGAATACCGATTTCGGAGGTGCGACGGCTGACGCTGTAAGACATCACTCCGTAAACGCCGACGACTGCGAGAACCAAGCCGAGAAATCCAAGAGCGCCTGCGATTGCGGCGCCAGCTTTGAAGAAGAGGAGGCCGTTCGCGCCGTTGACCAGACGCATCATCGCGCGAATTCCGAAGACGGGCATCGTCGGCGAAAGCGCGTGAATCTGTTCGAGCGCGATGCGAGACATCGCGTCTGTAGGCACGGCGCTGCGGATTTGCAACGTGACAGAGGCAATCGCCGGGGTGGAGACGAAGTCCTGGCGGAACGGAACATAAAACCCCTCGCTGAACGGGCCGGCAATTTGATCGAGGCGAGAGTTCTTCGCGATGCCGACAATCTGTATGGGATGTTTGGGTATCGCGGCGCGAGTGAAGGTCTTTCCGATGGGATCCTGATTCGGCCAATATTTTTCGGCCATCGCGGTGTTAATGACGGCGACGAACTGGGAGTTCTCGGTGTCGGCGTCGGTGATTTCGCGTCCGCGCAGCAACGTGATGCCCAGTGTTTCAAAGTAATGCGATGAAGCGGCGACGTAGATCGGGTGGGGCGCGGGCTGATCTTTTTCGACTGGGCGGCCGGGAATTTCGATGTCGTCACCGAGTACGTTTTCGCCGAGCGCAGGGGTTGTTGTGATGCTTGCCGATTTGACTTCCGGTAAAGCGCGAACGCGATCGAGAAGTTCGTCGTAGAACGCGAGCGATTGCGGTTTGTCGTAACCGATTTCGTGGGGATCGAGGGTGAGATTCACGACGCCGTGTGGGTCGAAGCCGAGATCGGCGTTTTGCGCGTGTTGGAGGCTGCGGACGAAAAGTCCGGCGACGACCAAGAGAGCTAGCGAGCCGCCAACTTGTACTGCAACGAGTGCGCTGCGAAGACGCTGGCGGCGATTCGTCGAGCCGCGCCCGCCAGAGTACAAAACGTCGCGCAGATTGCTGAGTGAAACGCGCAGCGCGGGGAAGAGTCCGACGAGAATGCCGGTCGCGAGCGCGATGGATGCGGCGTAGACAAAAACGTGCCAGTCGAACGGGAAACTGAGGAGCAAAGGCAGATCGGTACCGAAATCCACGTTGGCGACGGAACGGATTGTGTTGATGCCGATGAGCGCTCCCGCGAAGCAGCCCGCAAAAGAAAGTAGCAGGCTTTCGGTGAGCAGTTGGCGCACCACTCGCGTTCGCGAGGCGCCCAGAGCGCTGCGAACGGCGATTTCGCGTTCACGCGACGTGGCGCGCACGAGCAAAAGATTCGCGACATTGACGCACGCAAGCAGCAGCACAAGACTCGCAAGAATGATGAAGAGGGTCGCAAGTTTGGGCAGCAACCCCGGGGGATTTGTGATCCCTGGCGCGTGCAGCGGCATCGCTCGCAAGGAACTTGAGTCGTCGTGCCGCGGATACTGTTGAAAGAGCCTCCGGCCGATGACATCGAGCGCCGGCTGTGCTTTCGCTGGGCCCATATTGTCTTTCCAGCGCGCGAGCACGATGAGAGCCCGATTCTTGGGGTCCGTGAGGAAATCCGTGTTGCCGTTGCTGTCGAGCGTGGCCATGCCCAGTGGGAGATATGCCTGTATTGAGAGCAGCGGTGAGATGCCTTCAAACCCTTCGGGCGTGACGCCGACAATCGTGACCGGATGCCCATTGATCGCGGCTTGCTTGCCGATGATATTCGGATCGCTATGGAAGCGTGTTTTCCAATACCGATCGTTGATCACGACGACAGGATCGGCGCCGGGAGATTTCCCTTCGTCGGGGAGAATCAGGCGGCCCAACGCCGGCGAGATGCCTAGCATCGCAAAGAAATTTCCCGAGACGAACGAAGTCTGCACCGGTTCGGTGTGACCTTCGAACGTAAGGCCGTCACCCTGATTTTCGAATCCGGCGAGTCCGCCGAAGATTATGCCGGCCGTGCTGGCGAAGACTTCAGAGGTTTGTTTCTGCACGTCGGAAAATTCCTGATACGAAAAGTCATGATCGAAATGTATTGAGTCGCGTGGAAACGCGAGATAGACGACGCTGCTCGGATCGGCGATCGGCAGCGGGCGCAGCATGAAGCCGTTGATGATGCTGAAGATCGCGGTGTTGGCGCCGATGCCGAGGGCGAGGGTGAGGATGACGATGAAGGTGAAAGCGGGTTCTTTGAGAAGCATGCGCGTGCCGAAGCGAACGTCGCGCCAGGCGCTTTCGATTGATGTGAGGATGCGAACTTCGCGTGTGCGTTCTTTCACGTAGCTCGCGTTGCCGAGCTGGCGATGCGCAGCGTGGCGCGCCTCAGCGGCATCCATGCCGGCAGTGCGATTTTTGTTGGCACGCTGTTCGAGGTGGAAAGATAGTTCGTCGTCGAGATCGCGATCGACTTGCTCGCGCTGAAAGAGGGACTGAATCCGGAGTCGAAGTTCGCGAAACCAATGTGAGGGCACGGGATCGCTCCTTTATGTGATCATTCCTGCCGCAAAGCCAACGTGGGTTCGATACTCGAGGCACGCCATGCGGGGAGAAAAGCTGAAAACGCGGTTACGGCCATAACGCCGGCGGCAACCATTAGAAGCGTTGCGGGATCGCTGGGACTGACTTCAAACAGCAGACCGCGCATTGCGCGCGTCACGAGCGACGAGATTCCGCAGCCGACGGAGATGGCGAGGATGGTGATTAAGAGCGCTTCGCTCAAGACCATTCGGCCAACGTCGGAGCGGCGCGCGCCGAGCGCCATACGGACACCGATTTCGGATGTGCGCTGGGCCACGGCACACGAAAGCACGCCATAGATTCCGATTGCGGAGAGCAACAGCGCGACTACTCCGAATCCTGAAAGGAGCGACATCGTGAATCGGCGTTGCGCGAGTGAGTTGCTGAGAAGCTCGTTCATCAGGACCGGATTGAAAATCAGAGTATTTTTATCCAGGGACCAGATTTGTTCATTGATGGCAGGGGTGAGGGCACTCGGCGCTACCGAACTGCGAACGAGTAGAACTGTGGCGTAGTTGACCGGCGATTGCGTGTAGAGCAAATAGGCTTGAGGCGTTGCTGGCGCGTCAAGCGCGTACTGGTGGATGTCGGCGACGATACCGACAATTTCAGCCCAAGGCTTATCGTCGTTTCGCCCGCCCAATTGGATGCGTCTTCCGAGCGGATCTTCGTTCGCAAAAATCTGGCGCGCGGTTTTTTCGCTGATGATCGCGACCTGGGCTTGAGATTCGGCATCAGCTTGCGTGAAATAGCGTCCGCGGAGCAGAGGGATTTGCGTCGTGGCGAAATAGTCCGCGCTGACGACATTGCGATCGATGCTGGGGGCTTGCAGATCAGGTATGTGGCGATCCTGAATGTTAAAGTTGGCCTGGTCGAATCCGCCAAAACTTCCGGCGAGCGGAGGCGTGCTTGAGAGGGCAGCGGTCGTAACACCCGGCAGGTGTCGAACGCGGTCGAGGATCGCGGTTTGCGCGGCCATAGTGACTTTGTTGTCTTCGTACTGTTTCCCGGTAAGTGAGAAATTCGTTTCGTGGAGGTT
>JAFAZL010000366.1 GCA_019239815.1 Acidobacteriota bacterium | reverse complement strand
AGCTCCAGATCGAAATCGACGATCGCGTCGTCCAGGTTCTCGCTCTCCATCAGTTGATGGCTGCCGACCTACGCTTCGTCCTCGCCGTTTCGCGCATCAACAACGATCTCGAGCGTATCGGCGACCAAGCCGTCAACATCGCGCAAGCTAGCGTCCGCATCCTCCGCCATCCGCGCGTAAAGCCCTACGTCGATCTCCCGCGCATGAGCGAAGTCGCCGAAGAAATGGTCCGCGACGCCCTCAACGCCGTAGTCCGGCGTGACGTCGAGCTCGCCCAAAAAGTTCTCGCCATGGACGATCAGGTCGACCACTACCGCGACCAAATCTTCCGCGAACTCCTCACCTACATGATGGGCGATTCCAGCGTCGTCTTCCCCGCGTTCGAATTAATCTTGGTCGCCAAAAACCTCGAACGCATCGGCGACCACGCCACCAACATCGCCGAAGACGTCATCTACATCGTCCAAGGCCAAGACGTCCGCCACCCCACCGTCGACCGCCGCTAGTTGGCGTCACGCAATTCCTTGTCGTGGCGACTTTACGTCGCCACTCCACCGTCTTGGTAGCGCCGGTTCATCCTGAAGAGCGCGCAAGCGATCCGAAGGGCATCCTGCCGCGTTTCTTCCTTTTGTAGGGGCGGCGCTTACTCCGCCCGACGTAAAAATTAATCGCAATCCATTTCAGCCCGCGGCGGCGTGGTTAGCCAGTCATTCGAGTTGCTTTGGATGAGTCGTATATATAATGTCGGCCTTCGTCACACACAACGAATCAAAAGGCCGCTCTACATGAATCGCAACATCCGAATCGGACTGCTCTCCACCATCGCGCTCGTCATTTCATTTTCGCCGACCACGCGACTCCTCGCCCAAGCCAAGCCCGCCGCGCAAACCCAAACCAAAGCCATAAAACTCGGCAAGCTCTGGGACGGTCACAAAGTCTGGACCAACGCCATCGTCATCATCGACGGCACAAAAATCCGCACCGTCACCACCGACGCTTCCGCCATCCCTCCGACCGCCCAAGTCATCGACCTCTCCCGCTACACCGGCCTCCCCGGCCTCATCGACGTCCACACCCACATGACCATCTACACCGACGAAACTCCCGGCGTCCCCATGCTCAAACAAATCACCGCCAATCCTCCCGCCGTCGAAGTCTTCCTCGCCCGCAAAGGCGCCCTCCGCACGCTCGAAGCCGGCGTTACCACCGTCCGCGATCTCGGCTCCGATCAATATATGGATATCGCCATGCGCGATCTCATCAACCAGGGCGAAATGACCGGCCCACGCATGTTCGTCGTTGGCTACGGCTTGTACATTACCAGCACACCCTACAAGGCCGGTGTCAATGCCTCCGTCAGCGGAGTCCCCGCTCCCGCAGGCGGCATCGCCGACGGCGTCCCCGAAGTCCTCCGCGTCGTCCGCCAGCAAATCGCCGCCGGCGCCGACTGGATCAAGCTCTACGCCTCCACCGGCACCGACGACGACGTCACCGGCTTCCAAACCTTCAACTACGACGAAATCAAAGCCGCCGTAGACACCGCTCACCAATTCGGCAAGCGCATCGCCATCCACTCCTACGGCCCCGACGGTGCCCGCGACGCCGTCCGCGCCGGCACCGACTCGCTCGAGCACGCCACCGACATGGACGACGCCACCATCCGCGATATGGCCAAGCGCGGCACCTACTACGTCCCCACCATCGACCACAACCGCTATTACATCGACAATGGCGACAAAATCGGTTACGCCCCCGGATTCAAACCCCGCCTCGAAGCCTTCATCCAGCGCAACCTCGAAACCACCCGCCGCGCCCACAAAGCCGGTGTAAAAATCGCCATGGGCAGCGACGCCATCTACACCATGTTCGGCGAAAACACCCGCGAACTCGCCTGGTTCGTCAAAGCCGGCATGACCCCCGAGCAAGCCCTCCAGACCGCCACCACCACCGCCGCCGCCCTCCTCGACAAATCCTCCGAACTCGGCTCCGTCTCCCCCAACTTTACCGCCGACCTCGCCGTAGTAGACGGCGACCCCCTCTCCGACATCGACGTCGCCATCCACAAAGTCATCTGGGTAATGAAAGACGGCTCCATCGTCGTCGACAAAACGTCAACCACGCCTCATTAGAGTTAGCGTAGAGCCGCCTACTGCTCAAACACCGGCGCGGGCGGGTGGCCTACCCTTTGCGGTTTTTGCAAAGGGTGGGCTCCTTCTCTTTGCTCGTCGTGGGTGCCCCTCGATAAGAGCGAAGGCGTTGTCAAGGCACAAATCTCCCGTGCAGTGTTTTGCACCGCTTTGGGTGTCAGGGTGTTGGAGGACCGAAGCCCTGAAACTCTCACGGTGAATCAGCTTTT
>JAFAZL010000333.1 GCA_019239815.1 Acidobacteriota bacterium | reverse complement strand
GCTGGCTTCAGTGCTCAATTCGACCTCGTGCCGCGCCGAGCTCTCGAACCTTGCGTGACTTCGCGCGGCATACGATAGGCCTCAACCCAGTAGGCTCAGGCCGGAATATTGAATCGTTTGAATGGGGCATCTTGCGTGATTCCCGCCGTGCAAGCAAGCCCAAACTTGCCACGCGGAGCGCTGCAATAACGTCCATGCGATACTGAATTGAGACGGAACAGGGGCCATGTACGCCTTTTCTCAGCTGTGCGAGTCTATCGCCGCGACAACCAAGAAACTCGAAAAGATCCAGCTCGTTTCCGACTACTTCCATTCGCAGCACGGTGACCTCGACAATGCTGCGCTCGGCGCCCTCTACCTCTGTGGCCGGGTCTTTCCCCGGCGCGAGGAGCGCGTCCTCTCCGTCGGCTTCTCGGTCATTCTGAGCGCGGTCTCCGCAATCTCCGGCAAAGAGCCGAACGCACTAGCCCCGACACTGCGCCACCACGGAGATATCGGCGCTGGAGCCGAGGAAATTCTGGCCGACCAACATGCGCCGTCTACGATGCGCTTGACCGACATCGCGGATGTCTACGACGCTTTGGCGCGTCAGCGCGGGCCGGCAGGGAAGCAGGCGCTGTTTGAAGAAGCGCTGCGAAAGCTTTCGGCGCTGGAGGCGAAATACTTCATCAAGATTTGCACCGGAGAGCTTCGCATCGGCCTGAAAGAGAGCCTGGTGGAAGAGGGAATTGCGAGTTGCTACGAACAGCCATCGGCGGTTGTGCAGCGCGCGAACATGCTGACCGGTGATATCAGCGAAACACTGCGGCTTGCCGCCGGAGGGCGACTGGCGGGATTACAGATCGAATTGTTCCGGCCAATCTCAGTGATGCTCGCGAGCCCGGTCGATACCGCAACGGAACTGGTCGAAGTCTTTCCCAATGGCGCGCTTGTCGAAGAAAAATTTGATGGCATTCGCGCGCAGGTCCACAAACGCGGCGAAACCATCGAAATGTATTCGCGCACGCTCGATCGCATCACTGAATTTCCAGAGCTGGCGTCACCGTTGCGTAAGGTGCCCGGCGATTTCATCCTCGACGGCGAAATCATCGGCTGGCGCGATGGACGTGCCATTCCGTTTACCGAATTACAGCAAAGGCTGGGACGCAAACAGATCGACCTCTTCACATCGACGCTTGTGCCCGTAAGCTTTGTCGCTTTTGATTTGCTTTTGCTGAATGGCGAACCGCTTCTCGATCTCGAGCTCGCCGAGCGTCGCCTGCGCTTGACCAATCTGCTCACACCACACGAGCGCCCCGAACTCCAATTCACGCGCGCCGACCTCTGCGCCACGGTGGACGAAATCGAAGTGGCGTTTGCCTCTGCACTTGCAAAGGGCAACGAAGGACTCGTCGCGAAAGGGCCGCAGTCACCCTATGTTCCGGGCCGCCGCGGTCAGTATTGGATCAAGCTCAAGCGCCCACTCGCCACGCTCGACGTCGTCGTCACTCGCGCCGAATACGGCCACGGCAAGCGGCGCGGCCTGCTGTCCGACTACACGTTCGCCGTGCGCGACACTGATTCCGGAGACGGGCCAGGTAGATTGGTGAACATCGGGAAAGCCTATTCCGGCGTGACCGACGCGGAAATCGCGCATCTCACGAAATTTTTCTTGGAGCACACCATCGAGGACCACGGCCACGTCCGCGACGTCGATCCCGTCATCGTGCTGGAAGTCGCCTTCAACAATATCCAGAAATCGAGCCGGCACGACTCGGGCTTTGCGCTCCGCTTTCCGCGTATCGTCCGCCTGCGCGACGACAAACCCGCCGAGGAAGTCGATACTTTGTCACGTGTGCGTGAAATTTTTGCAAGCCAATCGCCGCCAGCAGATTTCCACAACTAATCAACCGCTGAGTTCTACCCAAAAGTACAGTGCAAATCACCGCTGCCAGTCGCTTATTCCTGATGTTTCGCGCAGGAACGAACCGCAGACTGTACGCATGTACAGGTCAGATAATCCACAAGGACGGTATCTTTTAGAGTGAGGAAACATACTTTCCGCCACAACGCTTACGTTGAAAACGGAGTCTAATACAGTGAGGGGCCCGGTCCAGCACCCGAGGTCAGGCCAGAAACAACTTAGAAAAAGAAATTATGGGCAAGGGCTCACTCGTCTCCAAACAACTAAGCGCGACGCCATTCTTGTCGCACGCATCGGGCTTCGTCGTGGTGTTTTTCCTCTCGATGTGGCTGCGTGTGGTGCCGCTCCAGTCTGATCCGATCCTGCAAGGCTACTTGCAGATTACAACCGGCTTGCTCGCTTTTGTTTTCGCGGCTGTCACCCTCGTCCGATTCCAGGGCACTCAAGATCGCATCTCGCTCATTCTTGGTTCCGGATTTTTGCTCAGCGGCACGCTGCTGACCGCCTCGAGCCTCCTCTTCTTCCAATTCTTGCAGGAAGCGCCGATTCATCTGCGCTGGGCGCCCGTGTCATGGTGGGTTGGCCGCATCGTTTTGGGGTTGCTTCTCGTCGTCGCGCTCCTCGTCGAGCATTTCTTGCCGCGTTCACGGCGTCCGCGTCTTGAGATTGCCGGCGCGCTGCTGACCGTCGTGGTGTTGACCTATGGAATCACGGCCTTGCTGCGGCGCTTTCCCGCCGAGACGTCGCCGCATCCGCTCGCATTCATTCCAAATCCGTCACAGCTTTTGCCGGCCGCGTTGTTCTTGGTCGCGCTGGTGTGGTTCCGTCGCCGCCTGCAGATTGAAGATTCTGCGTTCGATCGCGCGCTCTATTCCGCGGCGTGGATGAACGTCGCGGCGCAATTGGCGGCGTCCCAATCGTCCCGGCTGCTGGATTCTCCGTTCGTTCTTGCGCAGGCGCTCACCGTAACGAGCTACGCCGTCGCGCTCGGCGGTGCATTGCTCGATAACGCGCGCTTGTTCGAGCAGGTGCAGCATCTCGCCGTCAGCG
>JAFAZL010000322.1 GCA_019239815.1 Acidobacteriota bacterium | reverse complement strand
TGTAGCCCTTGCCGCGATTCTTCCCGTTCGACACCACTCGCAACGTCGGAATCAGGCCGCGAAAACTTTCCGCCACCGAAATCGTGTTGTCCTTCGATCCGTCATCTACGACGATCACCTCGACGGTGTGATTGGCCGCGTGGATATATGCCGCGATCTTTTCGAGTGTCGGCGGCAGCCTCAATTCCTCGTTGTAAGCGGGAACGATGATCGAAAGTTCGGGCGCCGCGGCTGTCATCGAAGCGGAAGATCCTTCCATCCGTGCGCGCCGATCAGCGGAACGAAGCGGCAGGTATCCAACACGGTCGTCTGAAACGTATCGCGGCTGCTTCCAGGCCCCGTGCGCCCCGGTCCCAGCCGCCCCGGTCCGAGTCGCCCAGGTCCGAGTCGTTCGATGAGCTGCAATTCCTGATTTTCCAGACTACCGACAGGAATCACCATTCTCCCGCCATCGGCCAACTGCGCCAGTAGCGGTGGTGGCGGCGCAGGCGCGCCTGCAGCGACCAGGATCGCGTCAAACGGTGCCAATTCAGGTAGGCCTAGGGTTCCGTCGCCGCAGTGCACGTGGATATTGTCGTATCCCATTTCGGCAAGCCGTTTTGCGGTAGCGGCTGCCAGTTCCGCGCGGTATTCCAGTGTGACAACTTCCCTCCCGAGTTTCGATAGTACGGCCGCTTGGTACCCGCACCCTCCGCCGACCTCCATAACTCGTTCATTTCCAGAGAGTTTTAGGGCCGCCGTCATTGCCGCAACCATATAGGGTTGCGAAATCGTCTGACCAGCGCCGATGGGAAGCGGCGCGTCTTCGTATGCCTGCGAAAGCAAATCGGGGGGTACGAAGGCATGCCGTGGTATTCCGCGCATCGCGTCGAGCACACGCGTGTCCCGCACGCCGCGCCGTTCGATTTGCATTTCGATCATCGCGCGTCGCGCAGCCTCAAGCTGCGCCGCCGAGACCTCGCCGGCGTTTTCACCGGCTCTCCACAATTTCAGTCGCCAATCCTTGATCAACTCTTCGTGCCTCTCTGCGCTCTCCGCGTTTCCGCGTTATCTTTTTCTTTTCTTCTTCTTTCGACTTTCAACTGTCGACTGTCAACTTCTTCTCTGCGTGTTTCTCCCACGCATGCGTTTTCAAGATTTCTTCCATCTGCGCCAGTGTGTAGTCGCACTCGTTCTCACGATTGTAAAAATGCGGCGAAACACGAATCCCCGCCTTCGGCCGAAAATCAATCATGATGTCGCGCGCCAGCAACTCGCGGCTCACCTCATACGCATGCGGGCAATCGATCGACACGGTTCCCGCTCGCTCCGCAGCGTTCTCCGGCGTGTTCACTCTCCACCCTCGCGCCTTCGCGCCTTCCATCAATCGTGTCGTCATCACGATCGACTTTTCGCGAATCGCTTGCACTCCCGCCTTGTTCAGAATTTCGAGTCCCGGCTGGCATGCATACAGCGCTGGAATGTGCGGCGTGCCGTTCAAATAGCGAAACGAATCTTCGCGCGAATCAATCGCTCCCGTCTCAAATCCAAACGGCCGCTGGTGCGCGATCCATCCCGTCAGCGCCGGCTTCAACTTCGCTCGCAGATCCTCGCGCACGTACAAATACGCGACGCCCGGTCCGCCGCAAAGCCACTTCAGGACCCCGCCAACCGCGAAATCGACTCCGAGCTCGCGCACATCGAACGGCAACGTACCCGTCGCCTGAAACACATCCAGAATCACGCGCGCGCCGACGCGATGCGCTTTCTCCACAATCGCGCGCGCATTGACGATGAACGAAGTCCGGAACAGCACGAGCGAAATCGGCACCAGCAGCGTCGTCTCATCGATCGCCGCCAAAAATTTCTCCAGGTCGAATCGCACCGTGTCCGTTGTCGGAACCAATTCGACGCGCGCGCCCATCCGGCGCTGCTCGTGATAAAAATACTGGATCGACGGAAACTCCAGCTCCGTCATCACCACTTTGTTTCGCGGTCCCCGAAAATCGAAACACGACGAAATCACCGCCTGCGTCGTGGTCACATTCTGGTGCAGCGAAATCTCGCCCATTCCCGCCCCGATCAGTGGCGCGATCTTGTCGCCCATGCCGACCGCCATTTCCCACCAGCCCTCTTCCCAGGCTTTCACGCCCCGGGTCGCCCACGAATCGGCGTATCCCCGCAGGCTGTCGTACACCCCGCGCGGCATCGCGCCCAGCGAGTTGCTGATCATGTAGGTCGAGCGCTCGAGAATCGGGAATTCTGCGCGCCACTTCAGCAGTGCGTCGATCGCGTCGGGCATAGAAAAAGGGCCAATCTTCAGGAAAGAGGGACCCCATCAAAATAGCACATTAGCCTAGGCATCCAGGGAACCCAACGCCTTGATAATCCACGCCTTTT
>JAFAZL010000211.1 GCA_019239815.1 Acidobacteriota bacterium | reverse complement strand
AACCCGGCGAAGTGGCCTTGAATCAAACATTACAGAAGAAAATATGTGTGAATCTGGACCGGAAAGTCGATGGGAGGACATGAATAGGATGAAGGTCACGTTTGGAGTTTCAGGCTTCGGCCGAGTGCTGTCCCTTGTGATGCTGTGCCTGACGTTCGCGGCTTCGTATTGCTCCGGACAGCGCCCGCAGAACCAGCTGCCACCGACAAGCGGAAGCAAAGTGTTGGGCGAAGTAAAACTTGCTGGCGTGTCGAAAGTCGAAAAGGATTCGGGGGTTTGGGTCGATGGGAATTATGTCGGCTACTTGAAAGAATTGAAAGGCGACAAAAAGTTGTTGCTGCTGCCCGGGGAGCACGACATAGCGGTGCGGCAGTCGGGCTACGACGATTTTGAGCAGAAGGTGGTGGTCGAACCGGGGCAGGTTCACACCGTTGTGGTGCGCCTGACGTTGAGCCCGCGTGCGATCACGCCGGATGTCACCGCGACGCTGAAACTCGATGTACAGCCGGGGCGAGCTGCCGTATTTTTGGACGGCAAATTTGTCGGGCATGCCAGCGAGTTTGGGGGCGTCGGCCATTCGATGCTGATCAGCCCGGGCAAACACCGGATCAAGGTAGAGTTGCCGGGATACCGGACGTTCGAAACCGAAGTGAATCTTCTCGCCAATCAGAAGTCGGAAGTGAAGACTGAATTGGTGAAGGGAAGCATCGAACAGGCTGGGCCCGAAATCAAACAGCCGCAGTGATCGCGGTTCGTCTCACGTTTTCGCGAGAACGCCTCGGTTCCTGTGTGGGGCCGGGGCGTTTTTAGTTTGTCCGGTGCATTTGCAAAGGATTTTCGCCGAAATTGAACCCTGACTTGAACTTTGAAGCGCTTCACTTTACCGTCTAGCTAGCAGCGGGCACCCAGGTCGATGCATACGAACAAGCAGACGGTGGCGTTACGCGGGGTCGCGGTATTCGAGGCGGCGAAAGGGCTCGTTGTCCTCTTGTTAGGGCTGGGCCTCCTTCGACTCGTCCACAAAAATCTCGACGAATTTGCGGAACAGCTCATTCGATTTTTGCATGCCAGCCCGGGCGGGCGGCTGTCGAACCTTTTCGTGCAGGCCGCCGGAAAGACGACCGACAAAGGGTTGTGGGCGCTGGCGGCCGCCGCGATGATTTATTCGCTCGTTCGATTTGCGGAAGCGTACGGTTTGTGGAATGAACGAGAGTGGGCCGAATGGTTCGCGCTGCTCTCTGGCGCCATGTACCTGCCTTGGGAGGCGTATTCGTTGCTCCGCCATCCGCTTCCGATCAAATGGATCGTGCTGCTGGCCAACGTCGCGATCGTCATTTATATGTTGGTGCTGCGAATTCAGGCGAATTCGCAGAAAACTGCTGTGCGCGGTTCTTCAGGTTAGAGCGAGCTTCGTTACTTCAGTAGGTCGTTGGCGTAGCGAACCGGCACCGCCAAGTTGGACCCGCCGAATCCTTTTAGAATTGCGAAGTTCACTCCGATCACTTTTCCGCTGCGGTTGAAGAGCGGGCCACCGGAACCGCCTGAGGTTGTGGCCGCGTCGTAAACGATCTTGTCCTGCAAGATGTCCCCGATGTGACCTTGCGTTGTGGTCGGACGAATCAGTTGTTCGGAAGCAAGCTGGGACACGATGCGCGTGACGCTCTTTGTATCGGTGATTTTTTGGGCGACGTCGCTGCCGGCACGCGCCAGGATTCCTTCGATTCCGGTCGGGTAGCCGATGAGCACTACAGGGTCGCCGCTCACTGTGGCTTCGTGGCGATCGTCAAGTTCCAGCAGCGTGGCTTTTGTTGGCGCCGGAGCTTCCAGCTTCAACACCGCGACGTCGGCATCGCTCGAAATTTTGTCCAGTTTGGCCGAGATGCCATCGGCACTGCCGGGAAAGTACGCGCGATAAGAAATGACATAGGCCGAAGCGCCGCGATCGATCAGGTCTTTCAGTTCGTCGTTATTCCACCACGGTTCGGCGACGTGATGATTCGTCACGATGCGGCCGTCTTTGCGAACCAGGAAACCCGTTCCGAACACGTCGATCTGAAGATGAGGGCCAGGCCCGCCGGAATCGAGTTGCACCATTCCCTGGTCGTCGACGATCGGTTTGCCGAGACCGTCCACTGCGATCTGAATCGGCTTGCCGGATTGGCGATCGAGAAATTCAACGACAACGTGCAGCAGGCAAACGCTGGGCGAGTAGGTGTGAACAACCGTTTCGGCGACTTTGCCTTCCGTTTCGAGTGCCTTGAGCCGCGTCTGCGTATCGGCAAGTTGTTGTTTCAGCGACGCGGATTCCGTCGCATCGCCGCTTGCGGCGGCCATTTTTTTCTTGATGTCTGCGGATCGTGCTACGAGCGAATCGTGTGCCGTGGAATCGTTTTTCGTTTGTGCTTCCAGCGATTCACGCATCGCTTGCGTGCGCTGCATGCGGTCGCTTTGCTGCTGGCCGATGCCGTAGTTGAGCCGCGCGATTTCGGCGCGTAGCTGTAGCGCATCTTTCCGCGAACGCCGCGTCGTAACGAGCATGGACAGGGAAGCGATGATGGCCGCCGCGCTGACCGCGAAAATTGCCGGAAGGAGCCAGCGGCGGCGCTTGGTGACCAGATCTTCGTTGAGCGACTCGACGGCCAGGTCGGCGATGTTCTCGCGCTGGGTCGCGTACTTGAGCATCGTTTGCATCTCAAGCTCGGAGTGGCGGTCGCGAAACTGCGCGCGAATGCGTGCGGCGAATTCACCGCCTTCAAGCGGCAGAGAGACCGCGTCGTCGGCTCCGAGATCCAGCAGGCGTGCGCGCTCGGCGGCACCGCCAGGTACGATCGCAACGATTTTCAAGGGACGAACGTCAGGACGCGCCTTAAGCGCAGAGATCAAGCCGCAGCAAGTCAGATCGGCCGCAGTTGCTTCGGTGACGAGAACCTCAGGGGTCAGCCCCAGGACTTGATCGATATTCAGGCCGATCTCGGTCGAGACCTCATACCCCTGGCCGGCAAGGGCGTTGTTCGCTTCCAGCAGCGATTCGGCGCTCAGATTGAGGAGAAGGATTCGCATTGGGGCGTCAAGTCTACCATCATTGGTGTTAGAGCTTAGGACGCGCGGAATAGATACACAGGTTTCGGGGTCGACCTGTACATCCGCAAAAAGTTCGCATCGCGAGGACCCTTGGACCCATCTGTGAATCGACGTTTCTTTTCTGTTTTCTGTGGTTTATGCTCCCCTGCACTCCGTCCTGTGTTTGCGCGCAACGGCGCCACCTGAACGAGTTAGGGTATGAATCTAGGGACCACGTTCGCGGGCTGATTTCGGCAGGATCGTTGGTCAGCAACAGAAAGCGGTGTGAAATGAGCTTGCGGAGAACGAGCGAGTTTTTCCTGAAGTGTCTCCTTTCGATGGCGGTGTTTGCTGCGAGCAGCTTTGCGCAACAAGCGTCGAAGCCTTCGGGGGATGCGCCAGCGAAGGTTGTCGTGATAAAGGGACTAGAGGGCGTGAAGGACAATACAAAAGGCACGCTGGTAATCGGCTATGGATCGATGCACTTTGCGCACGAGGGAACGAAGGCGGATTTGCCGGCGCGTTCCATGGAAGACGTTGTGACGGGCGATGACAGCCAGAGAGTCATCCGCGGAACGGTGGGAACGTTGTCGTGGTTCGCGCCCTACGGCGCGGGTCGATTCTTGAGCTTGTTTCGAACGAAGCTGGATACGGTGACCATCAAATATCGTGATGCTGATGGCGGACTCCACGGGGCTATTTTTACGATGCCGGTCGGGCAAGCGGAGACGATCAAGAAAGACCTGCTCGCGCAGGGAGCGCGAACGACGGTGGCCGAGACCGATACAAAATCTGCGGCGAAGAAGCCCGAGGTGAAGGAGAAGCAATGAGAGCGCTTCGGAAGATTTCGCGCGCAATGATTTGTTTGGCGACGGTCCTGCTTTGTGGAGTCGGCACGATGGCGCAGGACAAGCCGAAGTCGGTGAAAATCAAGGCGTCGGCGATCCAAGTGGACATGATTCATTCAGACGAGATCAAACTACCGGCGGAATTCCAGGTTTCGATGTACGAAGATTTAATCCGGCAGCTTCAGAAAAAAGGCGGTTTCGCGCGCGTCTATCGCGAGGGGGATCGCAACGCGGCCAGTGCTCCGGACCTGGTGCTCTTGCGCAGCAATGTGACGGGGTTCAAGGAAGGAAGCCAACGGAAGCGGGAAGTAACGACCGTCACGGGCGAGACTTCGATCAAAATCCACTGTGTTTTTTCGGACAAGGACGGAAAGACGGTCTTAGAAGCGGATGTGACGGGGAAAGTCCGATTTTTTGGTGGAAACTTGCGGGCGACGTATGATTTCGCGAAGGCGACGACGAAAATCGCGCACGAGAACTTTTCTGCGAGCACATGAGTCCAAAGGAAAATCATCG
>JAFAZL010000243.1 GCA_019239815.1 Acidobacteriota bacterium | reverse complement strand
AAACGGTCCACATACGTCACGCCGCTCGCTTTATTCGCGGCGCTATCCATGTTCACGTGCGCCACAACCGCATTCGTGATCACCGTGCAGTTCCCCGAATTCTGCGCGTCCGCCACCGTCGTAAACGGGCTGCTGAAATACGAAAATGTCCTGCATCCACGCTCGCACGGCCCGCAATAGTGACAAGCGTTGCGCCCGTTTTGCGCCTTCGTTAGCACCGCCGCGCGCCCGATCGTCACCGTCCGCCCAAACTTCGCCTTCACTCGATCGCGCAGCAGAATTTCACCGCAGCTCATCTTCATCGGCGGCAAAAACTGCCCGTCCGGCAGCATCTCGTTCCCTTCCGCCGCTCCCGTAATCCCCACGTATTTCTCCACGATGTCGTAAAACGGCGCAAGATCCGCGTACGAAATCGGCCAATCAACGTCATACCCGTCGCGGCTCGCCGCCTTGAAATCGTTGTCACTCAGCCGGTAGCTTTGCCGTCCCCAAACGAGCGATCGTCCGCCCAGCACGCGCAATCTCTGCCAGGTAAACGGCTTCCCATCCGGCGTGCTGTACGGATTCTCCAGATCATTCACAAACCACGTGTAGTTGTATTCCATGCACGCGTAACACTGCTTCTGAATCGGCCGCGTGCGCGCAATCTCCGGATCGTGATCGCGATACTTCAACTTGTACGCTGGCGTGTGCTCCGTGAATTCCGCTGGCGTGACCTCTCGGCCCGCTTCCAGCAACGCAACCTTCAATCCCGCTTCTGAAAGCTGCTTCGCCGCCCACCCGCCGGTCGCACCCGAGCCCACCACAATCGCGTCATACGTCTTCGTCAATGGATCATCTGCAAAGTTAAAAAGGCTCACTTGTGGCTCCCGTCGGAATGTTCGCAACCCTGATAAACACCGTGCGTAAAATTATCGTCCCGCCCCAACTCTCTCATTCCGATCTGTGTCGTGTAATACGCCACGCCAATGTGTGTCTTCAGTTGCTCAAAATTCGTATACCCGGGATCTTCGCCGGCCGCCTCGCCCGTCCACGTACTCCCCGCCAGCGGATACGCCATCGAGTGCAACAAATCATCCTGGTCTTCGCGACAAATATCGAAAAGTGTTCTTGTATCGACGCATGCTCTCGCCATCGATGTAAGCGAGATTGCCCAGAAAACTTTTCTGATTCTCATGCGTTTCCGCCGCCATGACCAGATCGATATACCGATTCACCAACGCTTCCTTCGCCCCCGGCGTGTCAGTCGCCGGAATGATCAAATCGCTTAAAATGATCAGCGTCTCATTCTGGTGCTCATCCAGAAATCGCGGCTTCCAGTTCGCGCCTTCCAACTCCTTCGACGCATCCACTCCTCGCTGCGCCGGCGTCAACTCCGTCTTCTCTTCTGCATCGGCCGACTTACTCGGCTTCGCGCCCGCCAACGCCGGCGTCAACGCCGCCGCCGCCCCGCCAAGCACGCTCGCCCGCAACATCTCCCGTCGTTTCATCATGATCCCCTGGACATCCGCCACCCGCCGCATCAAGGCTACACAAACCTCTGTGCCGCCCGAAAGTCTACATCAACCGCCACAAAAAAAATCGGACGCCAACTCGCCCGCAACCTCATCAGTTAAGTGACAAAAGAATTTCGTGAATCCCGCCGGTTGCACCAATTCGCGTTACCCTGAGCCCTTTAGGGGACTTCTACTTACAGGGACGCACTAAGTCGGATTCCGTTTCCGTCGCGAACAACTCTCACAAAAAAAATCGAGCGCGATCGGAACTACCGATCGCGCTCTTTGAACGTTTTTCGAGTTTCGCTTTTCGAGTTTCGGTCTTACTGCGCCCCATTCGACGCAATCGACGACCCAGCCACCACAATCTCCACGCGCCGGTTCAACTGCCTTCCGGCCGCCGTATCATTCGTCGCCACCGGCTTGTCCTTGCCAAACCCATGCGCCGAGATCGTATCCGGCTGCACACCTTGCGCCACGAGGTACGCGCGCACCGTGTCCGCACGCTGCTCCGAGAGCTTCAAGTTCATCGCATCGCTACCGACGCTGTCTGTATGCCCGTCAACCTCTAGCGTCAATCCCGGATGCGAAATCAAAATTCCCGAGATCTTCGCCAGTTTTTCCTTGGCCCCCGGCTTCAAGGTGTACTGGCCGAAGTCA
>JAFAZL010000127.1 GCA_019239815.1 Acidobacteriota bacterium | reverse complement strand
TGTAGTAGTTCACATAAAGATCGTCAACGATGATCGCCATGTCGCCCTGCGCGCTTCCGGCAAATTTGTCGATCAGCGCAAGCTTCTGCGTAGGGTCGGTGGTGGAGTTAATTTCTGACAGCGCATGATCCGCGTCAGAACCTGCGGGCACTGGAACGTATTTTCCGATCTGCCCTGCGGCAGGCTTCGCCGCAACCAACAACGCGCACACCGCGGCAACCATGAAACCGAAAATTCGAATCCTATTTCGCATGGGACCTCCTCGAAGACCACTTGCACGAGAAAGATGGGGCCTTGGTTCCGGAATTGGCGGCATCTTAGTGCGGCGCGCCCGTCGAGGCAAGCGCTTTGATTTCAGCCGGATACAGCGGTAACCGAACAGAGCCGTTTACGTCTAAAATGGAAGAGTCCCGCAAAGGGTACCGGCCAGCGACAAAGCGGCGAAGGACGGATTGAACTGGCCTCGTTGCTTCGATGTCGATACGACCTCCTGCTTGCGTGCAAGTTCCAAACGCCAGCCAGTATGGTTCGATTTCGCAGTGAGTTGCGGTCCAAGTGGTAAGACCGCGCAGCCAGAACGTGTGCGTCCGCGTGCAACGACAGCGCTGCTGAACAAGCTTTGAATTCGTGAAATGGATGGAGAACAAATCGGAATGATCGAATCATCACGCAGAGTGGCGGGCCCGACAACCAGAACCCGCTTCAGGTTTCGCGCCACTGCCGCAGCCGTCTTCGCGTTTGCGCTCTTACTCTCGCTGCCTGTTCGCGCCGACGAGCCCTACGCTCGCACCCGGGACTACGACCTCCAGCACTCCAAAATCGCGCTCAAGTTCGACATCGACCAGCGCAAAGTCGTCGGCGACGTGACGCACTCCCTCTCCATCCTTCGCGAAAACACGACGCGCCTGTCATTCGACGCCGTCGGCCTCACAATCCAAAGTGTCACCGTCAACAAATCCGCCGCAAAATTCGAGACTACTTCCGCCAAACTCCTCGTCAGTCTCCCCGGCACTCCAAAAGTCGGCGACAAGTACGAAGTCGAAATCCGCTACGAAGGCAAGCCCAACAAGGGCATGTACTTCATCCTTCCCGACAAAAATTATCCGAAACAGCCCATCGAGATCTGGACGCAAGGGGAATCGGAAGACACGCGCTACTATCTCCCGACCTACGACTATCCGAACGATCGACTCACGACCGAAACGATCATGACCGTGCCGTCATCCTGGATCACCGTCGCCAACGGTAAACTCATCAGCGTCACCGACGCCGGCCACAATGAAAAGACCTGGACCTGGCGCGAATCGCAACCCAGCTCGACCTATCTCACCACCGCCGTCGCTGGCGAATTCGACGAAGCCAAACAGTCGCTCCGCAATCTCCCACTTACCTATTACGCCCCCAAAGGCCGCGGCGACCGTTTGCTCCCCAATTACGAACGCACGCCGCAGATGATCGAGCTCTTCAACAAAAAAATCGGAGTGGACTATCCGTGGGAAAAGTACTCGCAAGTCATGGTCGACTACTTCGTCGCCGGCGGCATGGAAAATTCCAGTGCGACCACGAATACTGCCGACTCTCTGCGCGACCCCAAACTCATCCCCGAATATCCCGGTAACGAAGACGACCTCATCTCGCACGAACTCGCCCATCAGTGGTTCGGCGATCTCGTCACCTGTAAAGACTGGGCGAACATCTGGCTCAACGAAGGCTTCGCCACATTTTTCGAAACCGTCTGGACCGAATCGCACTACGGCAAAGACCAAGCCTCCTACAATCTCTGGAAAACCGAGCGCGACTGGTTCGCCAGCACGAATCTCTACACCAAGCCCATCGTCCGCCGCAATTTCGACGAGTCCGAAGAATTCGACGACAACGCCTACGGCAAGGGCGGCTGGGTTCTCTACATGCTTCGCCATCAACTAGGCGACGACGCGTTCTGGCGCAGCCTCAAACACTACCTCGAAGTGAATCGTGGCAAAAACGTCGTTACGCCCGACTTAATCAAAGCCATCGAAGAAACCACGCACGTCAACGTCGATCGCTTCTTCCAGCAATGGATTTACGGAGCCGGCGCGCCGA
>JAFAZL010000053.1 GCA_019239815.1 Acidobacteriota bacterium | reverse complement strand
ACGAAACGATGGGTCTCGACTGGGACGCATTCAAGACCTACCAGAAGTGGCAAGGTCCAAGTCCCGAGATCAAAGTTCCGCGTAGTCCTTACGGCGAGGGACACGTCAACGGCAAGGCAGCGCTGGGATTCTACTTCGGCGAAAAATACGGACAAAAGCCCGGCAAGTGGGTGATTGATCCGTGGGGCAAGAATCTTGAAGGCACGCCGTTTTCGGAGGAGCAGAAACAGGACATGTTGCGTCGGCACGCGGAAAAACCCGTGGTGCCGCCAATCGAGTATGACTTTCCGGGCGATGCCAAATCGCGCGAACTCGACAGCATGACGCTTGAGGATTATTTCTGCCGCACCTATGGAGTCAGCCGCGAGACCGTACGGCTGATGGACGCTTACGAAGCCGCAGGCGGATTCGGGCTTGGCCCCGACGCGTTGTCGGCCTACCTTCTTTACGAATGGTCGAAAATTATTCCGACCGTTGACGACAGCATGGCCTCAGGAATCCAGATGTTCCCCGGAGGAAATTCCGGCATGACGCGGCTCATGGTGAAAACCATGATTCCGAATGCGATCGAAGGGCCGCGCACCATGGAAGCGGTCTGGAAGAATCACGTGAACTACGCCGCGCTCGACAATCCAGGACAGCGCGTCAGGTTGCGGCTCGATTCAACGGCCGTGCGCGTCGAGCATATCGGAGAGCCGAGCAAAGCGGAGTTAGTTTCCGTCGTCTATTACAAGGACGGCAAGCTTTATCGCGTGAAGGCGCGAACAGTCGTGATGGCAGGTGGTGGCTGGATCACGAAACATGTTGTCCGCGATCTCGATGACACGCGCAAAGCTTCGTACGACTCCTTTATTTATTCGCCGTACATGACGGTCAACGTCGCCGTGCGCAACTGGCGATTCCTGTACAACCTGGGAATTTCTAGCGCGCAGTGGTTCGACGGTTTCGGCCGATTCGTAAATGTACGAAAAAACGCACTGTTTGGCGTCGACATGGACACGATGGGTCCCGACCTGCCGACGGTGCTTACTTTCTTCATCGATTTCACCAAGCCGGGAATGCCGGCGCGAGCGCAAGGGCAGCTCGGACGCGCCGAAATTCTCTCCACGCCGTTCGCCGACTACGAACGCCGGATGCGTGAGCAGATGACCGAGATGTTTTCGGGTTCGGGTTTCGACGCAAAACGCGACATCGCCGGGATCGTGATGAATCGATTTGGCCATGCCTTTATCAATCCCCAGCCCGGCTTCTTTTTTGGGAGCGACGGGAAACCGGCGGCGCGCGACGCGCTGCGCAACGGTCCATTCGGACGCATCGCCTTCTCTCACTGCGATCTGGTGGGAGCGATGGATCACAGAAACGCTTACATGGAATCACACAGGGCCGTCAGTCAACTTCTAGACCGCGTACTCACGTAGCGGAAAGATGGAGCGAAATAGAAATGTTGAAATTTATTTTGAATCATAAGTTGTGTTCGATTCTGGCGCTGATGCTGGTTGCACTCGCTCTGCCGACGGGAGCGCTTGGCCAGGTCGATCAGGGCCAGATCAACGGAACGGTGAAGGACACCAGCGGCGGTAGCATCGCCGGTGCGACGGTGACGCTCACGAACCAAGACACCGGTGTCACGCAGGTGCAGACGACCAATGCTTTGGGTGAATACATTTTTGCGCCGATCAAGATCGGCACGTATTCCGTTACGGCCGAATTCAAGGGCTTCCAGAAGGTGCAGCAGAACAACGTGAAAGTCGACGTGCAGCAAAAGGTGCTCGCCGACATCACGCTGCCGCCAGGCGCGTCTGCCGAAACGGTTGTCGTCAACGAGGCGCCGCCGGCGTTGCAGACGCAGGACGCTTCGGTCGGCCAGGTTATCGAAGAGCGCGAAGTGAAGTCGCTGCCGCTGAACGGTCGAAACTTCACATTTCTTGCGCAGCTCTCTGCTGGCGTGACGCAGGACCAAGCCGACACGCGCGGCCTCGGTTCCAGCGGCAGCTTCGCTGCCAACGGATTGCGGCCGGCACAGAACAACTACCTGCTCGACGGTTTGGACAACAACGCGAACCTCGTCGACTTTTTGAACGGCACGGCGTATGCAGTTCGGCCGCCGGTCGATGCGATTCAGGAGTTTAAGGTCGAGACCAACGATTACAGCGCCGAAATGGGGCGATCGGCTGGCGCGGTTCTGAACGCGACGATCAAGTCTGGCTCAAACCAGTTCCACGGCAGCGCATGGGAATTTTTGCGCAACGATAAATTTGACGCCGCGAACTTTTTTGAAAACGCAGGCGGCATTCCGAAAGGGAAGTATCGCCAGAATCAGTTCGGCGCCACGTTTGGCGGACCGATCAAGAAGGACAAGACGTTCTTCTTCATGGACTATGAAGGAACGCGCATCCGCCAGGCGGTGCCATATACCTCCACGGTGCCGACGGCGCTCGAGCGCAGCAGCGGCTACACGAATCTTTCCGAATTGCTGACGCAAGGCGGCACGCGCACCGACGTGCTAGGCCGCACCTACGCTCTCGGACAGGTGTTTGATCCGTCCACCACGCGCGCGGTCACTTGCGGCGTCGCCGACCCGGTCAGTGGAATTACTGTTCCGTGCGGAACAAATCCGGCCGGAACGCAGCTCGGTTTCGTGCGCGAAGCCTTCGCGGGGAACATCATTCCGGCCGGGCGCTTGGATGCCAACGCGATCAAGCTGCTGAATTTGTATCCGGCACCGAATTCGGGAGGCCTGTTCAACAACTACGCGTCGAACCCAGCGCTGGCCAATAACGTCGATCAGTTCGACGTGCGCGTCGATCATACCTTCAGCCAGAAGGACAACATCTTCGGCCGGTTGAGCTTCGTGGAAAACCCGACGTTCCTACCCGGTCCGTTTGGTGGCATCGCCGACGGTGGATCATTTTCCTCCGGTGACCAGCTTGCGAAATCGTGGAACTCGGTGCTGAGCGAGACGCACGCGTTCTCGCCTACACTGATCAACGAAGTACGCGCTGGGTACAACCGCATCGCCTCATCACGATTGCAGCCCAACGCGAACACGACGGGAATTCCAGCACAGTTCGGAATCGGAGGGGTGCCGCAGGTGGCCTCCAACGGTGGATTGGGGACGTTTTTCATCACAGGTTTGAACCAATTGGGCAGCAACCAGTTTCTGCCGTCGATCGAATTGAGCACAACGTCGCAGGTCACGGACAACCTAACGAAATCGATGGGACGCCATACCGTCAAGGTTGGTTTCCAATTCCAACGACTCGGGTTCAACATCCTTCAACCACCTTCGGGTCGCGGTGCCTGGAACTTCGGCGGCGTCTATAGCGAAATACCTTCGACGACCGGCGGGAATACGGGCCTTGCGCAGTTGCTTCTGACGCCGATTCCGGGAACGGTACCGGGCGCGGCTGATTTTGTCGGCGGCGCCGACAACGTCCAGGCATCGAACATCGCGCTCACTTCGATGAAGCGCAACTATTATGCAGGCTACGGGCAAGATGATATCAAGGTCACCCAGAAACTGACCGTCAACCTGGGGCTGCGCTATGAATACTTCGGTCAGCTGCTCGAAAACTACGGAGCGCAGTCGAACTTCGTGCCATCGCCGACCGCAGGCGCGGGCGGAATTTCAACGTTCTACCTGACGAAAAAGCGATGCAACACTCCGTTTTCCGCTGACTTCACAGCGGCCCTCGCCAAGGATAACATCGCGCTTCAATGCTCGGGCCAGCCGGGATTGGGCGTATCGCAGAAAGCGAATTTTGCTCCACGCGTCGGCTTCGCCTACCAGGTCACGCCAAAACTTGTGGCTCGTGGGGGATACGGAATCTTTTACGGCGGCTTCGAGAACTCGGCGCTGCTAACGTACGCCGACTTTCCGTTTCAGTTCAACCTCAGCTTCCCGAATCAAGTGCCAAACGCTCCGATTACATTTGCAGACGGTTCCATTGCCACCATCGAGAATGGTCTGTCGGCGATTCCACTGACATCCGCAGCCGCCGAACCCGGCGGTGTTGGATTCATTGGAGAGGACTTCCACAACAAGACGCCAAACACGCAGGGTTACAACCTAACGCTGCAATATCAGCTGGCCGCGAACGACACCTTACAGGTTGGATATGTCGGAAATACAGTCCACCACTTGGCGGTATACACAAATCCAAACACGCCGCGGGAAATTTTGCCGCTTGGCCTGAATTCGCTGGCGTTCTCGCCGTACCCGGATTTCTCGGGTGCGACGTACACCGAGTTTGCCGGCGACAGCCATTACAACGGTTTGCAGGTGAATTACGAGCACCGCTTCAGCGCAGGGTTGAGCGTGCTGGGCAACTTCACCTGGTCGAACTGCATGACGAACGCGGTGGACGTGTTGAACGCGACGGCGATTAATGCGTATCGCGCGGCTTTCCTGCCTAACTGGGGCATCCACAAGGACTTCGGCCGTTGCGATTTCGACATCAATAAGGTTGTGCATCTAAGTGGTATCTACGAATTGCCGGTCGGGCGCGGTAAGCGCTTTTTGCACGACAGCAGCGGCGTGACGAACGCCATTCTCGGTGGATGGGTGACGAACTGGATTCTGACTCTCCAGGATGGGCAGCCCGGCACGATTCCGTGTGCGACGGGCACGACATCTGGCTTTGGTTGCTTTGCGGTCAAAGTGCCGGGGCAGGATCCGTACGCCGGAGCGCACAACGTGAACCACTGGCTGAATCCGGCCGCGTTTGAAACGCCGCCGGTGGCGACGACGATCGGCCAGACGGACTACAGCCCGCTGGGCGGCGGTCCGAGCAATTTCGTCGGGCCCGGTTTCCACCGGCTGGACTTCTCGCTCTTCAAGCAGTTCCAACTTACGGAGAGGTTCCGTCTGGAATTCCGTTCGGAGTTTTTCAATCTGACGAACCATCCGAACTTCACAAATCCCGGATTTGGCGGCAACGGCGTGACCGCGGCGCCCGGATCGTTGGATTACACGAACAGCAACTTCGGCACGATAACGTCAACGCGCGACGGCCAGAACGATCAGCGCGAGATACAATTTGCACTTAAATTGTATTTTTAACGATCAGCCTGTTCAAAAACCGATCCAAGCGAGCGAATCCCTGACGGGATTCGCTTGTTTGTGCGACGGGGAGAAGTGAAGCAAAGTAGAAAGCAACGAGCGCGTGTGAAGTTCGCGATTTGATTGCGAGACGAAGGATCCAGAAAGGTAAGACGGTTCCATGGCGGCAAGCCGAGACTTGAAATCCGAACAGCTGAACGGTCGCGGGCGAATCACTTACGGGGAGATTTGCCAGCAGCCGGAATTGTGGGCGACGACCGTCGAGCGTGTGGCTGCGAGCAAAGCGCGCGACATTGTGCAGGGGCGCGCCGCGGTGATTTGCGGTGCGGGAACATCGGCGTACGCGGCGTCGGCCGTTGCGGCATCGTGGATGAACGCGACTGCGATTCCGACCACGGATTTGCTGCTGTATTCCAAGGAGGATTTGTTTCGGCTTGTACCGGCATTTGTGTCGAACGGCGTGTTGGTCTCAATTGCGCGATCGGGAGATAGCCCCGAGAGCGTTGGCGTCATTAAGCGCGTCAAGCAGATGTTTCCGGGAGTCGTGCACCTCGCGATTACGTGCAACGAAAAAGGCGAGATGATGCGGCTGCCAGGCGTGAATGCGCTGGTGCTCGATCCTCGAACAAATGATCGAAGTCTGGTGATGACGAGTTCGTTCTCGAAT
>JAFAZL010000026.1 GCA_019239815.1 Acidobacteriota bacterium | reverse complement strand
GCCGGAACGTCGCTGGCGTTGATGTACGTCGGCAACGGAGTGAGCGGTGCGGTACCGTCCTGCGGATTGAAAGCAGATGCGGAGTTGAGGCGCATCTGGACCGGCAGCTCGAGGCTGCGTGTGCCGACGTAGCGGACCTCAAAGCTGGAGTCCCGCATGATCTGGTGTTGGACGCCGAGCGACCAGGTGAAGATTTTCGGGTCAACCATGTCGGGGATGAGGCTGCCGGTCTTGGCCCGCGCTTCGGCCTGCGTGGCCGGGGGCACGTTGACCTGAAGCAAGCCACCGCCCGCGAGGAAGCCGGTGCCCGTGCCGCACCAAGCCGGAGCATTGGAGAGCGAGCATGTGATCGCCGGATTTTGTTCGGTCTGCAATTGCGGCGGCAGAGAGTTGATGGCGAAGTTGTTGGGGATCACGTCGTAGGAGACTTGCGCGCCGCCGCGAACTGCCCAGCGGCCGTGACCTGTGGGATCCCACGCGAAGCCAACGTGCGGTCCGATGTTGTTGGTGTCGGCCTTGGGCTTGCGGAAGATGAGGCCGAGGGCGGGATCGTCGGAGATGGCGTTGAGCGCTTGTTTGGCTTCGTCGCGCGGTACGCCGGAGTATTCATAGCGGATGCCAAGGTTCAGGGTGAGGCGCGACGTGATCTTCCAGTCGTCTTGAATGAATCCATAGACGCCGCTGTAGTTGTCGGCGGTAAAACCGCTGCCCGCACCACGAAGAGCGCCGTTGGCGCCGTCGGGAACGAGGTCGTTGATGAAAGAATTCAGCGTCGCGTAATCCCACTCACCGCGTGCGCGGGGCAGAACGTTGGTCGGGGAGATATAGTTGCGCCCTTCCACGCCGAACTTAAACGTGTGCTTGCCACGGATGTAGCTCAAGTTGTCGACGAGCTGGTAGATGTTCTGCGCGTAGGCTTGCGGCGCGAGGCTGTAGGGCCCAACGTTGCTGCCGAATTCGTCGATTTCAACATTGGGGAAGTTGGAGAAGCTTGCCGGCGGCAAGGTGATCGGCCCATTGAGGCGCGAGTAGGAAGCGCGGAAGTCGTTGATGAAGCGGCTGTTGATGGCCCACGAATCCGTAAGGATCACTTTGCGCGCGTCAGACTGTTGGGTTCCGGTGAATTGCGCTTGGGGCTGAATGGGGTTTACGAACGGTTCGCGCTGGCGATCGTAAAGAACGCGACTACGAATTTGGTGCGAGCCAAGATTGAGGTCGGCGTTGATGGTGAAGTCGTGCTGGTTGGAGAAGTTTGGCGCGACACCAGCGTATTGGCCGATGTCGATCGGTATGCCGTTGACGAGAGTGGTGCCAGATTTCGTAGGCGCAGTGGGGAATTCCTTGAGGATGGCGGCGACTGCGGCATCAGGATTCATGGCCTGAAGTTGTTGCATGCCGCTAGCTGTTGGCATCGTCACCGTTGCGCCCTGAGAGCCAAGGCCTTCGCCCTGGAATTCGTATGCACCGTAGATGAAAAGACGATTGCGCTTAATCGGACCGCCAACGCTTCCGCCCTCGCGGTTGTAGTCGAAGCGGTTTTTTACGTCGCCGGTGCCGGTGAAGGCAGTCTTTTCCTGGTTGGTAGCGGCGTCGAAATCGCGATTGCGGTTGTACCACCATGCGGAGCCATGCCAGTCGTTGGTACCGGACTTCGTGACGATGTTGAATTGGCCGCCGGCGGAGTGACCGTACTCGGCGCCGAACTGGTTGGTGAGCAAGGTAAATTCGGCGACCGATTCTTGAATGACGGGCTGCGTCGGGCCGTTCACGTCGAGACGATTGTCGTCGACGCCGTCGACGGAGAAACCGTTGAACCGCGGGCGAAGGCCGCCGATAGAGCCACCGGAGCCGAGGACGCCGCCTTGCTGCGTCGTCGTGCCGGGAGCGAAGACTGCGAATTCCTTGACATCGCCGCCGAGAGTGTTCACGGGGAGGTCGTTGACAACTTTTCCTGCGAACGTTGCGCCGAGCTCAGAAGATTCGGTTTTGACAAGTTCTGCGCCAGCTTCGACTTCGACGACCGAAGCAAGGTCACCGATTTCGAGGGTGGCGGTGGCTTCGGCGACCTGGTTTGATTCAACCTGGATCGATTTGATGACGGCCTTGCGGAAGCCGTCCTTTTCAACGGTGACGGAATACGTACCGACGGTTAGGTCGGGGAACACATACGTGCCAGCGCTGGAGGCGGTGGCGGTCTTCGGAACATTCGTGGCGTCATTCGTAACGGTGACGCGCGCGTCTTCAATGGAGGCGCCGGTCTTGTCGGTTACGGTGACGCGAAGGGTGCCGTCCAAACGTTGTGCGTGAAGCGCTTGCGTAGCGAACAAACAAGCGAGCAATGCGAAAATCGCGAACCTGGTGGTTCTCACCATAGCTGCTTCTCTCCTTAGGAAAGGAATTGCTGTGGGGAAGGGACGAGGTGTCCGGCTTTGCTAAACCCCCGGGAAGTGGCCGAACCGCCCCAACCTTATGCTGGCCGGGAGAGAGGCAGACTGGGGTCCATAGGGACAAATTGGTAGGTCATTTGTTGCTAAGTGGTCCGTGAAGGGCTAAGTGATCGATGTGGCGAGGCATACCTTTGTAACTTCAGGCGATGGGGGCGAAAGTTTATGAATTTATAAAGGTGAGCGCATATAAATGCTACAGATTTCTTGAGTTGATTTTGAGAACTGTAGGAAATCGGTGTAGCGGCTTCGAGATTTTGTGTTACGGCTGAGATCCTTCAGCGTCTTGCGGACGCCTCCGGATGACAACGCATCTTGGCTGCAAGAAATTACTGCAGTTTAGCGTATTCGGATTTGGCTTGGAGGAGGATGGGGACGTCGGGGTCGCCGTCTTTCCATGCGGCGAGGAAGTCTTGATAGGCGGTGCGGGCTTTGGCGGTGTCGCCGGCGAGGACGGTGGCGCGGGCGAGGCCGAGGTGGGCGAGTGGCGTAACGATGGTGCCTTCGGCCAGGCCTGGATGATCGAGGATTTTTTGGAATTGGGCTTGGGCTTCGGCGGGTTGTTTGTTCTGAAGGTAGGCCAAGCCGCGAACGTAGGCGCTGTACATAGAAAAGCCGGGGCTGAAGGTGCCGAGGTCGTACTGTTCGACGGGGGCGAGAGTGTGGATCGCGGTATCAGGATGCTTTTGCGTCACAGACAAGGCTGCGCTGGCTACGGGCAGATACATCAGTTGAAGGCCGGAATCCTGCGGATATTTTTTCGACGTTTCCTGCGAGATGCGGGTGAAATCTGCGGCTTGACCTCCCAGACCGAGGGCGATGAGCGCAATTCCTCTGGTAGTGCGATCGCCTGAGGTCGCAAGGGCATCATGCGCCGCGCGAGTCCCGGCGGCGTTGTCGCCGACGAGTTGGAGGAAGAGTGCGTGGAAAGCTTGTATCTGGCCAGCGCGGTCTTTGGCGTCGGCATGCAGGGCAAGATCAGCGCCGCGTCGAGCGAATTCGGCCGACGATTTCATCTGGCCTTGATAGGCAGCGGTATTCGCACGTATGCCGAAGGCCTGATCTTCGTAGCCTGGAATTTTGGAGAACTTATCGAGAGAGCTCTCCATTGCGGAGGGATTCTTTTCGATGAGGGCGATGTAGTAGGAGTCCAGATTCGAGTAGGGAGCGTCGATGTTGCGGGACTCGGCTTCCTTGATGCTGGCTTTGGCTTCATCGAATTGATCGAGAGCTGCGTATGCGTGAACGAGGTTTGCGTAATTGACGCCGTCCGCAACGAGCTTCATCGACTCGCGAATCGTGGCCAGGGATTTGTTGAGGTCGCCGAGCTTGTTGTAGAGCACGGTGAGATTGGTGAAGGGCCCTTCGTCATTGGGGTAAGTGCGAGCCCAGGTTTCGTAGGCGTTGCGAGTGGCCAAAACGTCGCCGGAGACGAAATCGGAGTAGTGGGAATCGATGTAGAGCTTTTCTCGTTCGCTGGTGCGGTCGCGGAGTTGATAGGCCTTGGTCATGGCCTCGACGGACTTGGAATCCTGGCCGAGGTTGGAGTAGTTAGTGCCGAGGCGCGCGTAGGCCATGGCGAAATTGGGATCGAGTTGCGTGGCGCGAGTGAAGAGTGGGACGGCAGCGGCGAAGTTACCATCGACGATCATCGTTTTATAGCCGACGGAGTACGCCTGAAGGGCTTCGAGGGAAGAAGTGGTGACGTTGTCGGCGGGTACGTCGTATTTCT
>JAFAZL010000942.1 GCA_019239815.1 Acidobacteriota bacterium | reverse complement strand
ATAAGCGAAAAGCCGATCTGCGGATTGAAGACTTGGCCTTGGAGCGCGGCGTTTTCGCGCTGTTTCAGGTAGCTCTCGGTATCGAGCGCCTTATTGTTGGCGTCAACGAGCACGATCTGTTTGCCTTGAGCTTCGACTGGCGGCATTTCCAGCGACCAGCCGAGGCCATAGCTGAGAGTTAGCGTCGGCTTGATGCGCCAGGTATCACTGGCGTATAGGTTGTAGAACGGAATAGTGCTTTGGTCGAACGCCGGCGTGTTGGGCGGATTCAAAGTGAGCTGAGAGCCGGTGCGAGTGTAGGCAATCTGGGTTACGCCCGGAGCGCCGAGAACGATGCCGTAATCCTTGTTCCAGTTTGAAAGCGTGGAACCCCCGGCTGCTGCGATGGGAGCGGGAATGTAGCCGGTCATGTTCATACCGTTCTGGCTGCCGACGCTGGCGCCGAGCCAATAGACGGTTTGATAGTTGATGCCGCCGCCGTTGTCGGTGCGCTGGTGGTAATCCCAGTTACGCTGATAGGTGCCCCCAAACTGGATGAAGTGGGAACCCTTCGACCAGGAGACGTCGTCGCGAATCATGTTGTCGTGGCCGTCCCAGAAACGTGTGCGGACGTTCTGGGTGTCGAGGTTGACGGGAGCGAGAACGTTTGTGGAGGTCTCCCCGAAGGGTTCGAGAGCACCAGCGAGACCGGCAACTTGAGGAATCTGGCCCGACGAACCGCGCGCCCAGTAGTTGCGGAGGAAGCTGTAGTGGAAGTCGTTGGTGAGATTGCTGGTGATGTTCGTGGTCATTCCGGCGGTGAGATACCACGGCTCCTGAGGACGGTTGGAGACGGAGGTTGGAGTGCCGAGCTTGTCGCCGGGTATCAGGCCGCCGATGTCGACCTGGTTACCCGTCGCACGGACCATTTTGTAATAGCGGAATGAGCCGTAGAAATGCCACTTCGCGCCGAAGTCGTGATCGAGGCGTGCAACACCGAAGTTATCACTCCAAGGCACCGCCATGTTGGCGCGGAAGGCGAGGACGTTGAGGCCGTCGCACTTACTGAGACCGCCGCAGGTGGAAATGTTGGATGCGGGCATGTTCGTCGTGAACATACTCTGCACGGTGGGGCTCATGCCGAGTCCTCGTGGATCGCACGGACCGGCTGGGCAAACTGCCGAGGGTACGACCTGTCCCGTGGTGAGAATCGAAGTGCTGGGACCGGTGTAGGTGACGGGGCCTGGGTTGAGGTTGTAGGCGGCCCCAGCGAACTGGAGAATGCCCTGGTCCATGGCTTCAGACGGCACAGCGCGGGTCACTGTGGTGGCACTGGGCCAGCGGAAGCCCTCGTAGTTGGCGAAGAAGAACCAGCGGCCGCCGAGGATGTTTCTGGAAGTGAGCGGACCACCTGCGGAAGCGCCGAAGCGGTTGTAGTGATAGCTAGGCTTATTGGTGTCAGAGGCGTTGTTGTTGAAGGTGTTCGCGCCCCATGCGTTGGAGAGGTAATACTCGTAGGCGGTGCCGTGCCATTGGTTGGTGCCGCGCTTGGTGACGAGTTGGACTTGAGCGCCAGCGGAGCCGTTGAAATCGGCCGTTTGGTTGTTGGTGCCAACGCGGAATTCCTCGATGCTGTCGGCAGGAGTCGGCATGACGCCGGTTGGGCCGCCACCGCCAGGGCTGCCATTGGGTGCAGTGCCGGTGACTTGGGCGTTTACGAGGCCGCCTGAGGGATCGCCAGCGAAACTCGGTGTGTAGGTGTTTTGCGTGCCGTCCATGTCGCTGGAGTTGTTGCCGCCGTCGAGCATGAAGGAGTTCTGGTCCTGGTTGGCGCCGCTGACGCTGCCGTCGGGAGCGACGCCAGGCTGAAGCGTAACGAAGGTGCTGACGTCGCGGCCGAGGCCCGGAAGGTTGTCGAGAGGTACGCCGGTCAGGGTGTTACCGACAGTGGCTGAGGCGGTATCCATCGTAGCGCCTGCGGCGAACACTTCGATTGTTTCGGTGCTGGAGCCGATTTCAAGTTTGAGATCGAGAGTGAGGACAGCGCCCACTGTGAGTTCCTGCTGAGGAACTTTTACGGCGCGAAAACCCTGTTTCGTGACGCCGACGTCATACTTAGAGGGAGGGATGTTGGCGAAGATGTAGCGGCCAGATTCGTTCGTTTCGACGCTACGCGTTGTGCCGGTCGCGGTATCCGTGAGAGCCACGGTAGCACCGGCGACGGCGGCACCTGAGGGATCGGTTAAGACGCCTTGAATCGTACCTGTTGAAATTGCTTGTCCGAATGAGACTGCGGGGAGAAGGAGAAGTACGAGACAATAGAGGACACCAATACCAATAGAGCTGACCACACGCCTGGCAAAGGGCATGCCCACCACCTCCGAGTCAAATTTTCAAAAAGAACCCC
>JAFAZL010000149.1 GCA_019239815.1 Acidobacteriota bacterium | reverse complement strand
CTCGTTCGGCGCAGTCTCCACCGTCTCTCGCCGCACGATGTCACGCAACATGCTTCGCAAAGCGGTATCCCCGCCGCTGGCGATCGCCTCGCGCATATCCGCCCGCGTCAAAACTCCAACCAGCTTTCCCTCCGCGTCCACCACTGGCAGCAGCCGTTGTTCTTGCGGATGATCGATATCGACCCGCAACAAATGCAGCACGTCCGCCAACCTACCGCTCGCCGGCAGCGCCACAACATTCGTGCGCATCACTTCGCGCACGTACAAAATCTCCAACGGATCGACGGAGTACTCGCTGCTCAAGTGATACCCGCGCCGCGCCACCTTCTCGGTCAGAATCGACCGCTTCAGCGTCAGCACCGTCACCGAATACGACATTAAGCTCGCGATAAGCAACGGCAACAACGAATTGGCGTCGTGCGTCAGCTCGAATGCAAAGATGATGGCCATCAGCGGCGCGCGCATCGTTCCGCCCATAACGGCCGCCATGCTGATCAGCGGCCAGAACCCCGCGCCTTCCGCCGGAAGAAACATCGCTTCCAGCCCGCCCAACGCGCCGCCCATCATCAGCAATGGCGCCAGCACGCCTCCTGAGGTTCCAGATCCAAGCGACACCGCCCAGATAAACCACTTCACCAGCAGCACACCCAGAATCACGTGCGTCGTCACCGAGCCTTGCAGCAAGCTTCCGATCGTGTCGTAACCAACGCCAAGCGCTTGGGGGAAAACCAAACCGCCCAAACCAATCGCCAGGCCGCCAATCGCCGGCCACCACATCCAGTGAATGGGCAATTTGTGAAACGCATCTTCCGCCGCGTAAATCGATTGCGTTAGCAGCGCTGAAAGCACGCCCGCCAGCAAACCGACCAACACGCAGCCCAAGATCCCCTTCACGCCAATAAATAGCGGATGCTCCGGCACCGGAAACAACGGCCCAAAGCCGAGCAAGTAGCGGCGACAAACCGCTGCCATTCCACTGGCAATCGCGACAGGCACAAGGCTCCGCGGCTTCCACTCAAAAAGCAGCAATTCCACGGCAAGCAGCACTGAAGCCACCGGCGCCGCGAACGTCGCCGACATACCCGCCGCCGCGCCCGCAACCAGCAATGTCTTGCGTTCCGCACTCGTCAGATGAAACAGCTGCGCGATCATCGACCCGAACGCGCCGCCCGTCATGATGATCGGTCCTTCCGCGCCAAACGGGCCGCCCGATCCGATCGAGATCGCCGACGAAATCGGCTTCAGCAGCGCCACCTTCGGCTCGACACGGCTCCCGTTAATCAAGATCGCTTCAATCGCTTCCGGAATGCCGTGCCCGCGAATCTTTTCCGACCCATACCGTGCCATGAAACCAATGATCAGCGCACCCCCAATCGGCACCAGCACGCTGAAATATCCAAGGTGGTTCCCTGCCGGCGAAACCAGCGTCGAACTCACCTTTCCAAAATAAAAAAGGTTCGTGAAGAACCCGATTAACCGCAGCAGCGCTAGCGCTACAACGGCCGCCAATCCTCCAATCGCCAGCGCCAGCGCCGAAATCGGCAGCAACCGCACCGTCGCCGTAAAATCCCCAAGACGCTCCCAAGAAGCGCGATTCGCCCCTGTCGGCATCTTCTTCTCATTTTTTTCTTCGACAGTAGTCACGACTTTTTCCGCTTTCTGTTCGCGCCTCGCTTCGTCATTCGCTTTGCATGTCCTGCTGCCTTCTCTTCTCGATCCAGCAACCGATCAATCGCCCGCACCAACTCATGCCCATTCGACCTCAACTCATCGATCCGTTGCCTCGCCACATCCTCCAACATCCGCTCGCCTCGCGGCAGCAGCGACACAATCACATTCCGCCGGTCATCTCTGGCTCGGGTCCGCCGCACGTACCCGTTCGCCTCGAGCCGATCCACCAATTCCACCGCGCTGTGATGTTTGAGAGTAAGCCGGTCCGCCAGCGTCCGAATCGTCGCCGCCTGCCCTTCCGGCAATCCGCGAATCATCAATAGAAGGAGATACTGCTGCGGCTCCAACCCCGCCGTCCGCGCCGTCCGGTCACCTTCGCTCAGAAAGTGCCGGATCTGATGCCGCAATTCCGCCAGCGCCCGATACTGTTCCGTCTTAACCTCGCCACCCATCTTTTAAGTATATCGTATTGCGATACACCTAGTCGAATCCCACCAATCCTGTATTTCGAATCAATCAACCGCCTCATTACAAGGCACCGAATCCGTGCCACTCGCGAGCGTCGCGCCGTCTTTTGTAGGGGCGGGTCTTGTTTACCCTGGGCCTCGAAGGGCCCCGCCCGGCCATTGCGTCTTGCCGCAGGCCCATCGCGGAGCCACTCCCTCCGAACTGCGCTCCCTCCGGGTCCTCTGTGGTAACTCTTTCTTTTTGCTTCTCGAACCCGTAAAAGCCCCACCAAGCCATTGACAAACCGTAATCTTGCAGTTATACTCGTTTCCAGTAAACACTGCGCCTGATACAGTCCGCTACAGTCGAACAAATAGCAAAACAATGGAATCCGCAACCCACTCAATCCAAATGAGTTGCGCACTCTTTTCCACTTGTTAAATTTTGTATCGCGTAACACAAACAAAACACACTACATCCGCACTCTTGCGAAAACATAGGGGGTGTAGCCCATTTCTTCCCGAAATGGGAAAGCGAACCCCGCGGGACGCGGTCGCTCCTACTTCACGGCGATCTCAAACAACTTCGACCAATTCTTCCCAGTCACGAATAGCCTCTGCCGGGCCGGGTCCCAGGCAATGCCATTGAGCACATCTTCCTGCTCCCGCGCCTCCGGCTCCGCAATCGCCGTCAGGTCGATCCAAGCCGTCACCTGCCCAGACTTCGGATCGATCTTCGCAATCCGGTCGGAGTGCCAGACATTCGCCCAGATATCCCCGCGAATAAATTCCAACTCGTTCAAATTCGTGACCGCTTCCGACCCGGCGAAAACCTCGAGCGTCTTCGTAACCTGAAACGACGCCGGATCGATGTACTGCAACCGGTTCGTCCCGTCGCTCAAAATCAGCGAAGTATCGTCGTGCGTCAGTCCCCAGCCCTCGGTGTTGTAAGAAAAATTGCCAAGTTTCCGAAACGTCCGCAGGTCGTAAATGAATCCGGTTTTCTCCAGCCACGTGAGCTGATAAATCTTCCCGTGAAAAATCGTCAGCCCTTCACCAAACGATTCGTCCGGCAATTTAACGGAGCGCACGACCTTGCCCGTTTCGATGGCGACTTGCCGCAACGTCGATTGTCTTCGCCGTCCGGTACTCTCGTAAAGATATCCGCCGAAATATTCGAGCCCTTGCGTAAACGCATGTGGATCGTGCGGAAACGTCTTCACCACCGTTGCGCCGAGTACCGGAATCGTCCCAGGCTGCGCAACCGTAACAGACGCCGGCTTGCCTTTGAGATGCAGCCGCTCCGCCGGC
>JAFAZL010000683.1 GCA_019239815.1 Acidobacteriota bacterium | reverse complement strand
CCACTACGAGTTCGAGAAACCCGTAACGTTTTACGCCTGGGCGTTTGGGGCGCAGCAGCCCTTCAGCTAAAAGCTTCAGGGTAAAGCTGCGCCCCTACAAATTCTGGTTGAAGCTAATGCCACTTCTACTGAAAGACAGAGTACAGCAAGTTCACACAAGATAGCGCCGGAGATACGGGTCTTTTGTCGATGCTATCTCCTCAGGTGTACCGTCGAAATAGATACGGCCTTCGTTGTATACGACGAAGCGGGTGACCGGCTCGTCGAGATTGGCCTGAACGCGCGTTGAGGAAGCCGGGTCGCGAACGACGCGCTTGGATTGCGGATCGAATTTGAAATTGGCGAGCGCGAAGCCGTCTTGCACACGATGCGTGGCGAGCAGAGCGGTGACGCCGTAGACGTCGCGCAGACGAAGGATGAGCGTGATGATGGTCTGTGATGTGACGGGATCGAGGCCGGCTGTGGGCGAATCGTAGAGCACGATCTGCGGGCGGCTGACGAGAGCGCGCGCAATCGAGACGCGTCGGCGCATGCCGCCCGAAAGTTCGGATGGGAGAAGATCGAGCGTGTGCTCGAGTTCGACGAAGCGCAGGACTTCGCGGACGCGCTGATCGACTTCGTCTTCAGCAACCTTGTCTTCGCGGAGACGATAGGCGACATTGTCGGCGACGGTCATGGAGTCGAAGAGCGCGCCTTCCTGGAAGACGAAGCCGATCTGGCGACGGAAATTCAGGAGATCGACTTCGGACATCGAGGAAACTTCCTGACCGAGGACGTTGACGCGGCCCTGGCTCGGATGGAGGAGGCCGGCGGCGAGTTTGAGCGTGAGGGTCTTGCCGGTGCCGGTTTCGCCCAAGAGGATGAGCGTTTCGCGGGGGAGAACTTTGAAGGAGAGGCCGCGGAGGATGTCGCCTTCGTCGAAGGCCATGCGGACGTTGTCGAAGGTTACGACGGGGTCGGTGTCGTAGGGAGTGCGGCGGGGGGGAGTGGGGATGGTTGGGCGGGTGGTCATTGACTGATCACCATGTTGGTTCCCATTGATGAATCAAGCCACGGTCCCTCCACTGCGCGAGCCGACGCGTTCGCAGAAGCGAACGCGAGGAAAAAGCGTCGGCTCGCTTCGGTCGGGATGACAAGTCTGGGTGGCTGCGCGATCGGCCTGGGGGCCATCAGCAGAAAGCAGGTTCCTCGCTTCGCTCGGAATGACACGGTGCTAATTGGGCGGTGGAGGGTGGGCATCAAAAGAGTTTGTCTCCGAGGAAGAGGGCGATTTTGGTGAGGAAGACGTCGCAGGCGATGATCATGACGTTGGAGACGACTACGGCTTGGGTGGTGGCGCGGCCGACGCCTTGGGTGCCGCCGCGGACGGTGAGTCCTTTGTAGCAGCCGACCGTGGCGAGAATGAAACCGTAGACCAGGGGCTTCATCATGCCCTGCATCACGTCGGCGAAATCGAGGGCGTTGATGGCGCGGGTCCAGAATTCGATGGCGCCGAGGCGGAGAGAGAAGACGGAGGCGACGCAACCGCCGAGGAGGCCGACGAAGTCGGCGAGTGCGGTGAGGAGCGGTAGAACGAGGATGCTGGCGACGACGCGCGGCGTGACAAGTTTGCGCGATGGGTTGGTACCCATGGCGCGCATCGCGTCCACCTGTTCGGTGACGAGCATGGAGCCGAGTTCGGATGCTATGCCGCTGGCATTGCGGCCGGCGACGAGGATGCCGGTGATGGTGGGGCCAAGTTCGCGAACGAGCGCGAGAGAAACGATGTCGCCGGTGAGGCCGGTCTGGCCAAAGCGAACGAACTGAGAGCCGGTTTGCAGCACCATGACGGCGCCGATGAAGAAGCCGGACATGAGGACAATCGCAAGCGAGCCGACGCCGATGTCGTCCATTTGATCGAGAACGTCTTGAAAATAGCGCGGGCTGGTGGCGAGATTGGCGAGCGATTGCCCGGCGAGTTCGAAGTAATCCTGGACGTTGAGGACGAAACGCTTGGTGGCGTCGGTCAGCACTTCGACCATGGAGATTTGTTCAACTGCGTGCGCGTCGTGTGTCGAGAGTTGGAGCGGGGCGTCGGGCACAGTGGTGGTTATGGTTGGATGACGCGAAAGGTAAAGGGGTTATGGTGCGAGAGTGCGACCACGTCGAAAGCGTAACTGGGGCCGGTTGGCGCGTCAAGCAAACTGCGGATTCCTGTTGAACCAGTTTCCGATGACCCAAGTGATCGGGACCTTGCTGAGGAATGGGCTGTGAAACTCCTTAGCGGATGTAGGGTGCCACGTAGATGAAGAAAACGATTCCGAGCAAAGTGAAGATTGCGAGTATGGTTCCCGCTAAGGTCGACACATGCGTGGAAGCATGCCAGTTTTTATCTCTAGGCATTTTGGCCCGCAACTTTTCTGTCACAACGTAAAAAAGAATCCACAAAAGGACCGTAATAGTAAGCAGCAATATCGAAAAATAGGCGGCACGTCCGTGTGCGAATGACAACAGCTTGTAGCCGACGAGCAGAAAACCGGTGATGATGCCAAACCAGCTTATCCACCAAACTCCTAAAAGGGTGCCAGTGATTCTTTCTCTCTCCGTAGGTTTAAAACCGACACCGTAGCATTTTCCGCAAAAACCACTGCCTTGACACTCTGGGCAACCCATTCTTCCCCGCCTCCCCGTGGCTTGGCACTCCACGCACCGACCACTACCGGGCGGGTCGCAGTGGACGCAAACGGTTTGGGTTGGCATAGGTGAACTCCGCATATAGCCGAACGGGGCGGGTCAGCTCCTGGTTAACGGGGCAATCGGAGACTGGACTCTACCGTGTTGTTGTCGAGAAGGGCGCTGACAACCGTGCGCACTTCGCGTACGAGTTACTGGGCGAGGTGCGCGTATTGGTCGCCGAAGAAGTCGCCTTTGTTCCAGGTGGGGCGAGGGGTGTCTTGGGTGACGTAGTAGCCGCAGAGGAAGGTGAAGCGGGCGAATTTTGCTGCGGCGTCGAAATCGAGATTGGGCTGGTTCATGTCGTCCTGCGGCTCGTGGTAGGTCTCGTCTATCCACCTGGTGGCGCGTTCGAAGGCGTTGATTTGGGGATTGTCGGATTTGAATCCCGGCGAGGGCATCACGGCGGGGATGCCTTGTTTGACGAAAGAATATTGATCGCTGCGGATGAAGACGACTTGCTCGGGCATGGGGTCGGGACTTTCGACGAGGCCCATGTTCTTGGCGGCGCGCTGAATCACGGATTCGAGCGAAGTGTGCTCGGCGCCGAAAGCGATGACATCCTGGAGAGGATAGAGGAGGAAGACTTCGTCGATGTTGATCTCGGCGACGATGGAATTTTTCGCGACGGTGGGATAGTGCGCGAAATATTCGGAGCCGAGTTCGCCGGCTTCTTCGCCGGTGACGGAGAGGAAGAGGATGGATCGGCGCGGGCGCGGGTTCATGCGGGCGAAGGCTTGGGCGACTTCGAGGATGGTGG
>JAFAZL010000626.1 GCA_019239815.1 Acidobacteriota bacterium | reverse complement strand
AACGCCGCTGGAGTTCAACACGGTTTCAATCAACGACGGCATCACGATGGGCACGGACGGGATGCGCGCTTCCCTTGTGAGCCGCGAAGTCATCTGCGACTCGATCGAGTTGGTTACGCGCGGGAACATGTTTGACGCGATCGTGATTCTGGTCGGTTGCGACAAGACGATTCCTGGCGGAATCATGGCGGCGGCGCGGCTGAATATTCCGGCGCTAGTGCTGTACGGCGGATCGATTGCGCCGGGGCGATTCGAGGGGCATGACGTCACGATTCAGGATGTGTATGAGGCGATCGGTTCGCATGCTCGCGGGAAGATTTCGGACGCGAAGTTGAAAGAGATTGAGAACGTAGCTTGTCCGGGCGCGGGCGCGTGTGGCGGACAGTTCACGGCGAACACGATGGCGCTCGTCGGAGAATTTTTGGGCATCGCGCCGATGGGCCTTTCCGGAATTCCGGCGACGAACAAGGAAAAGGGCCACGCCGGGTATCGCGCTGGCGAAATGGTGGTGGACCTTTTGAAAAAAGATGTTACGCCATCAAAAATCATCACAAGAGCGGCGATCGAAAATGCGATTACGGCTGTGGCAGCCACTGGCGGGTCGACGAACTCGGTGCTGCACCTGTTGGCCATCGCAAATGAAGCGCGGGTTCCGCTCAACATCGATGATTTCGACAGGATCAGCACTCGAACGCCGATTCTGGCGGACCTGAAGCCGGGCGGCCGATTTGTGGCGGTCGACCTTTATAACGCAGGCGGAGCGGCAATCGTCGCGAAGCGCCTGCTGGAAGCCAAGTTGCTCAACGGCGACTGCATCACGGTTACGGGCCGCACGATCGGCGAAGAGGCGAAGGCTGGGAGGGAAACACCGAAGCAAGAGGTCGTTCACGACCTCAGCAACCCGCTGAAGCCGACCGGTGGACTCGTCATTTTGAAAGGCAACATCGCGCCGGACGGCGGAGTTTTGAAGGTTGCGGGACATAACTATTCGACATTCAGCGGGCCAGCGCGAGTGTTTGACGGCGAAGAGGCTGCGTTCGCCGCGGTCGGCGACGGAACGATCAAAGCGGGCGATGTCGTCGTGATTCGCTACGAAGGGCCGAAGGGCGGGCCGGGTATGCGCGAAATGCTCCAGGTGACGAGCGCCTTGATCGGTGCGGGGCTCGGTGACCAAGTGGCATTGCTGACCGACGGACGATTTTCTGGCGCGACGCACGGATTGATGGTCGGCCATGTCTCGCCGGAAGCTGTAAATGGAGGGCCGATCGCCGCGATCGCGAACGGCGACATCATCGAGTTCGACATCGGCAAGAGGTCGCTCAACGTAAAGCTGACCGACGCCGAGATTCAGAAGCGATTGTCTACATGGAAAGCGCCTGCGCCGAGATTCCGGACGGGTGTGATGGCGAAATATGCGGTGATGGTCTCGTCGGCCGCGCAGGGCGCGGTGACGACGCCGTCGATGAACAACGGTTCGACTTCGGGTGTGCACGCGAGGACTCTATGAAGCTGACTGGGGCGGAAATTGTTTGCGAGACGTTGACGGCGCTGGGCACAAAGCATGTGTTTGGGTATCCGGGCGGGGCGATTCTGCCGATTTATGACGCGCTCGGGAAATCGAAGTTGCACCACATTTTGGTGCGGCACGAGCAGGGCGCAACGCACATGGCCGACGGCTATGCCCGCGCCAGCGGCGGCGTGGGCGTAGCGATGGCGACGTCGGGACCTGGCGCAACAAACATGGTGACCGGAATCGCGACGGCGATGCTCGATTCGTCGCCGGTCGTCTGCATCACGGGGCAGGTCAGCAGCAAGCTTCTGGGCTCGGATGCGTTTCAGGAAGTCGACATTACCGGCATCACGATGCCGATCACAAAACACAATGTGGTCGTGACTCGCGCGGAAGATGTGGCACGGACGATTCGCGAGGCCTTTGTGATTGCGAGTTCGGGGCGACCGGGACCGGTGTTGGTGGATATCACGAAGGACGCGCAGCAGGCGTCGTGCGAGTTCAATTTTGATGCAGCGGCGCCGAAGCTGCCGCCCAAGCGAAAGCGCGCAAGCTATGACAAGGCGGAGTTTGAGCGTGCTGTTGATCTGCTCAATTCTGCGAAGCGACCGCTGATTCTCGCTGGGCACGGAATCATGGTGTCGGGCGCGATGAAGGTGTTCGATCAGTTTGTGCACTCGGCAAATATCCCGGTGGCGATGACGCTGCTCGGCATCGGCTGCTTCCCTGCTAAGGACCCGCTCAACCTCGGCATGATGGGCATGCATGGAGAGGCGTGGGTGAATCACGCGATTCAAGAGGCGGATTTGCTGATCGCGGTTGGCATGCGGTTTGACGATCGCGTCACGGGCGATCTGAAGACGTATGCGCGCGATGCGCGGAAGATTCACATCGAGATCGATCGGTCGGAGATCAACAAGAACGTGAAGGTTGATTCGGCGCTCGTGGGCGATGCGCGCGAAGTGCTCGAAGCGCTCTTGCCGCACGTGAAGCACAAGGAGCATGCCGATTGGCTGGCCCACATCCGCGAACTGAAGGGCGATTCGGCAGTGCGCGACATTCAGGGCTTGCCCGATAACGGACATCTCTATGCGGCGCACGTGATCAACGATCTGTGGAAAGAGACGAAGGGCGAAGCGATCGTTGTGACCGACGTCGGCCAGCACCAGATGTGGGAGGCGCAGTATTACCACCACAATCGACCGCGAACGCTCGTAACCTCAGGTGGACTTGGCACGATGGGATTCGCGACGCCTGCAGCGATCGGCGCGAAGTTTGCGAAGCCCGATGCGGACGTCTGGGTGGTGGTCGGCGACGGCGGCTTCCAGATGACGATGTGCGAGCTCGCGACCATCGCGCAGGAGAAGATCAAGGTCAACATCGCGATCATCAACAACGGATTTCTCGGCATGGTGCGACAGTGGCAGGAGTTTTTCTACGACAAGCGCTATGTCGCGACGCCATTGGTTGCGCCGGATTTTGCCGCGCTTGCGAACGCGTTTGGACTTCGCGGTGAGCGGATTTCTTCGCGCGGGGATGTGATCCCGACGATTCGCGCGGCGCGTGAGAGCAAGGAATCCTTCCTGATCGATTTCCGCGTGGAACAGGAAGATTCGGTTTACCCGATGGTGCCGGCGGGTGGATCGCTGCACGAAATGATTCGACGGCCGGACAGCCCGTTGGTCGAGACAGCGGCGCAGGAGATTTAAGGCGGATAAACCGAGGTTAGGATTATCGGCCGGGCGGAGCAAGCGCCGTCCCTACAAAGATTCGGAGAGTGAGGGAGAGATGCAGACGATTGTGGCGTATGTCGAGAACAAGCCTGGTGTGTTGAACCGCGTGTCGTCGTTGGCGCGGCGCCTGGCGATCAATATCGATTCCCTGACGGTCGGGCCGACCGACAATGAAGAAGTCGCGCGTATGACCATTGTCGCGCACACCGACGAGCGTGGCGCGCATCGGCTTGAGGCGAGCCTCGAAAAGCAAGTCGACGTGCTGCTGGCGGAAAATGTTTCTGAGCGGCCGCTGCTCGAACGCGATTTGGCGATGATTAAGGTCACAGCGGATCAGACGTCACGGCCGCACCTAATGGAACTCATCAAGGTGTTTCGCGCGCGTGTCATCGACGTGGCCCCGCAGTCGCTGATTCTCGAAGTCTCGGGAACGGTCGATAAGATTGACGGGCTACTCGAAGTCCTGCGGCCGTTTGGCGTGCTGGAGATGGTACGGTCGGGACGAATCGCGATGACGCGTGGCAGCGATTTGCTCCAGCCGCCGGCATTTCCTTCGGCGGACGGCGCGAAAACGGCGGCTTGAACGCACGCTCGCAGGGGAATCCGTTGCTGACGTTGAGCACAAAATCTCCTGTGCTCGAGTTGAATCGAAATTTTCATTTCTAAAACACAAAATGGAAAAAGAGGAAACGATCGAATGGCAAATCTTTATTACGACAACTCCGCAGACCTCTCGCTTATCCAGTCGAAGAAGGTCGGGATCATCGGATATGGTTCGCAGGGACATGCACACGCTCTGAATCTGCGTGACAGCGGCGTTCAGGTGCGCGTCGGACTCCAGCCGGGCAGCGGCTCGCTGGCGAAAGCTCAGAAAGAAGGTTTGACGGTTGGCACGCCGGCGGAAGTCGCAGAGTGGGCCGACGTCATCATGATTCTCACGCCCGACACGAAGCAGCCGAAGCTCTACAAAGATTCAATCGAACCGCACCTGACCGCAGGTAAGACGCTGATGTTCGCGCACGGCTTCAACATTCGCTACGGCACGATCAAGCCGCCGTCAAACGTCGATGTCTCGATGATCGCGCCGAAGGCGCCGGGACATCGCGTCCGTGAAGTCTTCACCGAAGGCGGTGGCACACCTGCGCTGATTGCGATCGAACAAGATGCGAGCGGAAATGCGAAAGCGCTTGCGCTCTCTTACGCCAAGGGTCTGGGCTGCACGCGCGCAGGTGTTCTGGAAACAACGTTCACCGAAGAGACTGAGACCGACCTCTTTGGCGAGCAGGCCGTGCTCTGCGGCGGCGTCAGCGAACTCATCAAAGCCGGCTTCGACACGCTGGTGGCCGCTGGATATCAGCCGGAAGTCGCCTACTTCGAGTGCATGCATGAGCTGAAACTGATCGTGGACCTGATTTACCGCGGCGGCCTCAGCTACATGCGCTATTCCATTAGCGATACCGCTGAACACGGCGACTACACCGCGGGCCCGCGCCTGATTACGAAAGAGACGCGCGAAGAAATGAAGAAAATTCTCGGCGAAATCACTGACGGCACCTTCGCGAAGAAGTGGATCGCCGAGAACGAAGCCGGCTGCCCGAACTTTCTTGCGACGCGCAAGCGCGAACAAGGCCACCAGATCGAGCAGCTCGGACCAAAACTGCGCGCGATGATGCCCTTTCTTCAGCCCGTTGTTGCACCCGGATTGGCAACAAAGGCTGCAACATCGGAAAAATAGCTTCGACGAGACTCATATTCTTCACGCACTATACTTCCTCATCATCAGAAGACGTTGGAATCTCGTTGACACCCGATTCGATTTGGGCGATTCTCTCGCGCCATGACGAAGCAAGAACCCCGGACCACTGGGTCACCCGTTAACCTAGCAGAACGACTCGAAAACCTCACAAGCAAGCGACAGGAGATCATCCGGCCGATTTTGGAGAATCCGCGGGAGTACGTGCTGTTGAGCGTACGGGCGATGGCCAAGCGGCTCAGCACGGATCCCGCGACGATTGTTCGCATCGTACGAGGCCTCGGTTTTCCGAGCTATCGCGACTTCCAGCATCACTTGCACGCGCTCTCGATCGCATTCGCCAGTCCGCTCGATTCCATGATGAGCACCCCGGGTGGTTCGAGCATCCCGACGGTGATCCATGAATCGCTGACGCGATCGGCAAAAAATTTGCAGGCGCTGAAAAACAGTCTTGACGCGAATCGGCTCGCCAAGGTCACCAAACGCCTGCACCAAGCCCGACGCGTGATTGCCTTCGCGGCGGATAGCGCGGCGATCCTTGCCGAATATCTTGAGTATCATCTTTCCATCGTCGGGGTGCCGATTGTCGCTGTGACGACCGCGGGAGGTATGACGCATCTACCGCGAGTAGTAAACAAGCGCGATGTCGTAATTGCCATCAGCTTTCAGCGCGGCCTGCGCCAAACGATTGAAGGCACTCAGCA
>JAFAZL010000620.1 GCA_019239815.1 Acidobacteriota bacterium | reverse complement strand
GCGCGGCAGCAGAGGAATCAGGATCGCGGCGATCGAGAAAAATGCGGCGGTGAGTGGAAGAATGCGCAACCGGTGTCGGATCACTTCGTCGCTCCTATACTTGCCGATGTCGATTTTGTCGCTGCGGCACTTGCACTGGTATTAGTGGGCACGACGCTGATCACGACGCTGGACGGATATTTCTGCGAGCGATAGATGCGTTGTGTGGCGGACTGAAAGTCGGATTCCTTAGCTTCGAAAATATTCGGCACGAATTTTTGCGGATTGCGATCGATCAAGGGGAACCAGGTGCTTTGCACTTGCACCATGATGCGATGCCCTTTTTTGAAGACATGGTTGGCTGTATGCAAGTCAACGATGAACGGCGTGACGGTATTTGGTTTGATGGGCTCGGGCTTTTCGAATGAATTGCGGAAGCGTCCGCGGAAAACTTCATCGGCAACCATGAGCTCGTAGCCGGAGAGCTTCCAGTTGTCGGGCATTTTTTCCGGGTAGACGTCGATGAGCTTGACGATCCAGTCGGCGTCGCTGCCGGTGGTGGAGGCAAACACTTTCGCAGTGACCTGGCCTGCGAGTGTGACGTCGTCGGTGAGCGTGTCGGTTTGCCAGGTGAGCACGTCGGGACGATTGTCGACGAAACGCTGATCTTCGACGAGCCAGGTGTACCAACTGCCGGGATGATCCTCGGGATAGGTCATGTCGATCGGTCGGCGGCGATACGGAACGGGATGCGCCGGGTCGCTTACATAAGAATCGAAGGCAGAATCGCCTTCCGCGGATTTGTCAGACTTTGACGGCGGATCGAACGAGAGTTTGCCGTCTTCATGAAAGTAAAGGTTGCGTGTCTGAGCTTCGCGCGGCGGCCACGCGTCGAACGACGACCACGTCTCGCTGCCGGTCTGGTAGACCGTCGCCTCTTTTACGGGGAGCGTGCCTTTGTCTTTGAGCCAATAAGCGAACCAAGGCGCTTCGATTTTTTGCCGGAAGTAGAGAGCGGTGTCGTTGCCGAACGGAATCGCGCCCAGCGAATTGCCTTTGCCGCGCGCCCAACCGCCGTGATTCCATGGTCCGGCCACCAGATAGTTCAGGTGATTCGGGTCGTTCTTCTCCATGATTTCGTAAATCTTCATCGGCCCGTAGAAATCTTCCTGATCCCACCAGCCCGCGACGTTCAGATTCGGCACTTTTGGTTTGGTGAGGATGTACGGCATCGCCTGCGACTTCCAGAATTCGTCGTAGTTCGGATGGTTGACGAAGTTCGTCCACGTCGGGATTGCGCCGTGTGTGTATTTCGCATCGGCATTCGAAAGCGGACCTAGGCTGAGATACCACTCATACGTGTCGAACCGATCGAAGGCGAATTTGAAATTGGTCTTGTCCGTTTCCATCATCGTCGAATATTCGAATCCATAGCTGAGGCGAAACGCGCCGTTGTGGTGGAAGTCGTCGCCGAGAAACATGTCAGCTGGCGAAGCTTGCTCGGAAACGGCTTTCAGCGCGGGATGCGGATCGAGCATGCCCATCACCGTGAGCCAACCACCATAGGAAATGCCGAGCAGACCGACGCGGCCGTTGTTGCGCGGGACATTTTTCACGAGCCAGTCGATTGTGTCGTAGGTATCGGTGCCTTCGTCAATCGCTTTAGGATTTCTCGGGTCGCGCACTGGCCGCTGCATCACGAACTTGCCTTCGGAGCCGTACCGGCCGCGAATGTCCTGAAAGACGAAGATGTAGCCTTCGGGAATCATCTCGTCATAGCGAACGAGCTTCTTGCTGTAGCCGGCTTTGTCGTCGACGAGTCCGTACGGCGTGCGTTCGAGAATCATCGGCAGCGGAGTGGTGATGTTCTTTGGCGTGTAGATCTCGGTATGAAGCTTGATGCCGTCGCGCGCGGGGATCATCACTTCGATTTTGTCGAAGACCTTGGAGTAGTCAGGCTGCTGCGCGTCCTTCTCCTGCGCCGCAGCGCCGGCGGGCAAGAGCACCATTGCGCTAAGCATTGCGACGCAGCAAATTTGTAGCCACGATACAAGCTTCCTGGTTTTCAGATGCATGCGCAGCTCCGCGTTAAAATTTAGTGGTCGGCCGCGAGCCTATCTCGCGATTCGCCCTGTCTTGATTCCGTCGTTCAAATCAAAAGTCGCCCCAACCGTGCCGACGACGCAGGTATGCCGGCTGAGTCCCATCTTGCGGCGCAGATAATAAACGGTTTCGATGCCGGTGCAATGGGCGCCCATGAGCTGTGAAGTTTGAAATTCCTTCAGCTTATCGGCCGTCCAGTCGAGCGTTTCGTCGCTGGCGTTAAAGAGATGAAATCCCCCGATTGCAGCATCGACCGGAGCGGGGCGAATCTCTTTCCGCGCGTAAGTCAGTG
>JAFAZL010000571.1 GCA_019239815.1 Acidobacteriota bacterium | reverse complement strand
AACCAATCCCAACAACCCGAAAACTTCAAGGCCGCCAAGCACGCCAATAAACAACAGCAGCTCGTTGAGCCGCGTCCGATTCCGCAGCAGCAGCGGCCGAATAATATTGTCCGCCGTTCCCGCGACCGCGCCGCAAATCACTAGAATCGTTATTCCCTTCCCCCAATGCCCGCTGAATCCCAACCACAACGCGGCAGGAACCCAAATCAGCGCCGATCCTACGACGGGGACCAGAGAGAAAAACGCCATCACTACGCCCCAGAACACCGCCGTTGGAATGCCGCCAATCGTGAACGCCAGCCCTCCCAGCAATCCCTGCAAACACGCAATCACCAATCCCACCGACACGCTGGCAAAAATCAGGTCCCGCGACTCCGCAAGCATGTCCGTCTGGATTGACTCGTCGAACGGAATCAAATGCCGCACGCCGCGCACGATGCTCTCACCGTCCCGAAACATAAAAAACAGCGAAAAAATCACAATGAACAGATCCACAAAAAATGCCGTCAGATTTTTCAGCAAGCCCGCGAAATTCGCCGCGATGAATGCCGCAATGCGCTCCGCACCCTGCCGGATCGGCTGTGTAAAATCCCAGTCTTGCCACGCGGCGGGCAAATGCGCGTGAATCCACGCCATCGTATGCATCGACAATTCTTTGTCGGGATCCATCAGCGCAGCTTGCAGCCGCGAAGTAGCATCGATCGCCTGCCGCGTCGCAAACACGAGCACGACGATCGCCGGAGCAATCAGCAACACCGTCACCGCGGTCGTACTGACCAACGCCGCGGCATTCGGCTTCATGCTTCGTTCCAGCCGCTCGTGCAGCGGATAGAAAAAAATCGCAAACACCGCCGACCACGCCAGCGGCACAAAAAACGGTTCAACGATTCGGTACACCAGATAAATCAGCAGCAGCAGCGCGCCGTAGGAAAGTACAGTCGTCAGGCGGTCACTCGTTGTTTTTGGGGGAAGCGGAGCGAGCTTCATGTGAGATATATAGTCGCACAGGATTGCCGACGATGCTGTCGTTCTTCAAACGTGTGTGAACTTCGCTGGGCTGCGAGGCGATCGGTTCGCGGCGAATTATCTCGGCGAGAATTGTATTTCAGAGAACGCGCGCGTCGAGCGACCGAACGCGTTAGGAACTTGGGTGAGATGCAGACTACTTGATGCCGATCGCGTCGATCAGCCGCGTCACATCGTCCGGAAACGCATCGTAGAGCGGACGCACATCATCCTGCTCCAGACGCTCACGCAGATATTCCGCAGCAATGAAGCTCGCTTCGCGGTCCGTTAAATCGCGACCCGTTTTATCGCGGAATGTGACGAATGCCCGGTGCGCCAACCCAACGACGTGCGCTTCGCCATTGACATAAAATTTCGTATCGATGGCATCGGCGTGGCGCGTTGCGGTCGCATTCCACATGTGCGAAAAACGGCAGACAAATTTCTCTGTCGTGAGCTTCGACTGCACGTCAAACTCGCCCACAAATGTGCTCATCGCGCCGTTGTTCGGCAGCATGGGTCGAGCGGTCGCGTTGCTCTCATGTTGCTTGATATCCGTCGTTGTCACTCTTACTCCCTCACGCTTCCTGAGCGTCTCTTTCGCAGCTGCTCGTTCGTCCGGATGAACCTTCAACGTCTTCATCGACGAATCGATGAGCGCGTCCGTTGCGTCCCCAGATTCTCTGTTGCCCCTCAACGATCTGCCTTTTTCAACGGACTGCGGCGGCTGCGGTATCCACATGAGTGTAACTTTGTATGGCAGCTCCGACGCCAGCGCCGCTGGGGACACGGAAGCCCTGGTCGAGCAAAGTTTTTTCCAACGCGGCCAAGAATAACAGAACGTATGGCTTTTGGCTGCAGTGGCCCATCAATCCAACGCGCCAAATTTTTGCCTTCAGCGGACCAAGTCCGCCGGCAATCTCGATATTGAATTCATCGAGCAACTGATTCCGAACTTTTACATCGTCGATTCCCGACGGGATCATCACCGCCGTTACCGTCGGCAGCCGATCCTTCGGATTCTTCACGAGCAGTTCAAGCCCCATCGCTTCAAGCCCCGCGATGAGCGCGAGCTGATTTACGCGATGCCGTTCCCAGCGCCCTTCGAGAGTTTCTTCGAGCACGATGCGCATCGCCTCGCGCAGCGCAAAAATCAACGAAATTGGCGGCGTGTGGTGATACAGCCGATCCTTACCCCAATAATTCATTGCGGTCGTCAGATCGAAATACCAGCTCTGCACTTTCGTCTTGCGTGTGCGAAACACTTCTTCCGCGCGCGGGCTCACCGTAATCGGCGACATTCCCGGAGGCGCGCTGATCGCCTTCTGCGTACCGCTGAAACAAATATCGATCCGCTGCCGGTCCACGTTGATCGGCACCGCGGCGAGCGAAGCTACCGTATCCACAACCAAAATCGCGTCGAGCTCGTCGGCAACTTTCCGGAAACTGTCGAGATCGGTCAAAACTCCTGACGAAGTCTCGCCGTGCGCAAGCCCCACCATCTTGATCTTTCGGCCTTTGCCCGCTCTGCGAACATCTTCCGCATCCACAGGCTTGCCATACGGCGCCTCGACCTTGGTAATCTTCGCCGGCGTATGCCCCCCAATCACCGCCATGCGATCCGAAAACGTCCCGTTGACCGCAATGATCGCCTCGTCGCCCTCTTCCAGCGTATTGACGACGCTTGCTTCGATCCCGCCGGAGCCCGACGCCGACAGCGGCATCGTGATCCTGTTCTCCGTCTGAAAAATCTGCCGCAGCATCACCTGCACGTCATCCATGCAACCGCGGAACCACGGATCGACGTGCCCTACCAGCGGTGTGGCCAGTGCCCGATACACCCGCGGGTCCATGGAAGACGGCCCCGGCGTGAGCATCAGCCGATTCGGAGGATTCAGTTCGCCGATGTGGTTATCGCTCATGTTTTCAGCCTCAAAGAAGCGCGGGCACCGATTTTCTCGCACGCGATAGGAAGGCGCAACGGACAAATTGGAGCCGTGATACGATCCGCGGAGATTCAGGAACGGCTCCGCTCCCCAGCATTTTCGTATGTATATGATTTTAAGTTACTTACGTGTGGCCGCTCGATAAACTGCAATGCGCATGGACGCGCTATCGAAAATCGAAAAAGAAGAGATTGCCCTCGGCGGCCAATCTTATGGACGTAAAACCTTAGATCATTTCGCTAAGACAATCATCGAAAGGGTGTCCAGGACACTCGACGACGGAGGACTTCATGAGCAAAGACGAAAATATTGCGGCGCAGGTTAAGTTTGGGGAGGCGGTAGTTAGCGGGAAGCTGGAAGGGCTGAGGGATCTGGTGGATGCGAAGGCCCTGGATCATGATCCGGGGCCGGGGCAAGGACTTGGGCCGGAAGGATTCATCCACTATTTTAGCGAGCTACGGGCGGCGTTTCCGGATTTGAACATCACCGGGGAGAAGTTGGTGGCGGACGACGACAACATCGCGATCGCTTACACGATTACCGGCACGCACCAGGGTGAGTTCATGGGTATCGCGCCCACTGGACGGAAGATTTCAGCGCGCGGGGTGCAGATCGCGCGTTTTGAGAATGGGAAACTGGTTGAGCGGTGGGGAAGTTCGGATCAGTTGGGGATATTGCAGCAGATTGGGGTGAGGGCGGCGGGAGCTTAGCCAGGGAAAGAAGCGGCTGCGTCAGGACCTGAAGCGCCTTTCAACTCTGATTCTGTTATGTCGCGGCCGAAGCCGCGACCCACAAAGCGCCTTCGTTCATTCGGGCACTGAAAAAAAACGACGGCAGGATGCCGGCGCTACAGAAGCTCACGTTCGGCGCATACTGACAGCCCTCTCAAGCACATCGTGAATGTGCGTTTGAAGGGATTTATGTCGCTTGGCCGCGGCGCGGCGGAGGCGTGCCAAGACGCCGAGGGAGATGCGGATCACAATCAGTATCTTGCCGTCTCTGGCTGTCGGCCGTCGGCTTCCCATCCAGATTCAAAGAGCACTTTAGAGGCCGCGAAGCCAACTCAGTTGTGTTTGACGAATTCGCCTTTGGTGTTGGTTAGGGAGTTGTAGAGCGTTTCGGTGAAGGTGTCTTCGTTTACGAAGTCGCCGGAGAATTTTGACCACGGCGCCAGGATTTTTTCTTTCTTCATTTGGTCCAGTGACTTATGCGCCTTGAGCGCGGCTTCGACGGCGGCGCTGGTTTCTTTCAGCATCTTGATGTAGACGCGGACATCATCGGCGTTCGAAAGCGCGCCGTGGCCTGGGATGATCTTCACATCGGCGGGTAGTTGCGCGATCGACTTCTCGCAGGCGGCGATCATGCCCTGAACGCTGCCGCCGGCGGCAACGTCGATAAACGGGAATCCGTAACGGACGAAGTCGTCGCCCATGTGCACGACGTTGTTCTTCGGAAAATAGATGATCGCGTCTCCATCCG
>JAFAZL010000129.1 GCA_019239815.1 Acidobacteriota bacterium | reverse complement strand
TGGAGTACTGGGAACGAAATTTACTTGGCCCGACTATGGACCGAAATTCCAACGGGTCTATCTCAATCAGCAGAAGGAAGATCACTGGAAGAAGTGGATTGGCCTCTACAACCAGAAGATGTTGTCAAAGGGAGATTTCAGAGACCTCTACGTCTATGGCTATGACGTGCCGGAAGCGTACGCGATCCGAAAAGACAGCGACATGTATTACGCGTTTTTCGCGCCGCCTGCCGAAGATGTCAGCGAAGGGGGCAGCACGGGAACCCTCCAAGCTGCGAAGAAAGAAAAACTGAATCCACCGAAGCCGAAGAAATGGGCCGGCGAAGTAGAACTGCGTGGAATGGACGCAGGGAAAACCTACAAGGTCACCGACTACGTCAACCAGAAGGACTACGGCACCATCACCGGCCCAACCGGCAAAATCAACGTCGATTTCACCGGCAACTTGTTACTCGAAGCCGCGCCACAGTAGCAATTGCCCCATCGCGGCAGAATCGAGGCGCCGCCACGAACGTTTTGGAGTGCGGCGCTTCAGCGCCGCATTCGCGTCGCACCCACAAAACGTACGCGCCACGTACGAACGTTGAATATAAAAAAGGAGATTTTGAGCTGGGTCGAAACTTACTTCGAGACGAAACGCGGCGCGTTTTTCGCGATGAAAGCGTCGCGGTAGGCGGCGTCGCGAAAGGCTTCTGTGCCGCCGCCGCGCGTCGTCGATAGCGCCGCGGTCACGTTGCCGAATGCGAGGCAATTCTCAAGGCTAGCGCCGCGAACGAATTGATGCAGGAATCCTGCGTTGAAGCTGTCGCCGGCGCCGACGGCATCGACGACTTCGACAGAAAGCGGCAGAGCGGTGAAGCGATTGTCGCCGCTGACGACCATCGCTCCCTTGGAGCCGCGCTTCAGCACGAGCGTCTTCACTTTTTTCGAGAGAATCTCGATCGCCTTCTCGACTTCATCGTCGTTGACGCCAGCCATACGGCATGCCTCGTGTTCGTTGGGCATGAGCAGATCGAGATGCGGAAATATTTTCTGAATATCCGATGGCCACTTGTCGTCGGGATCGTCGTTGGTATCGAGCGATGTCGTCAATCCGGCCGCTTTCGCTTCGCGGAAAATTTGCTCGAGGCTCGGCTGCATCGCCTTCTGCAAAAAGTACGACGCAACGTGCAGATGCCTCGCATCGAAAACATATTTCAGGTCGAGGTCGGCGATGCTGTATTCCGCCATCGTGCCGGGGTAGGTCAGAATGTAGCGATCCTTCCCTTGCGGCAGAATCACGGTGAGTCCGGTGATTTTTCCTTCGAAGCGGCGCACACGCGTTAAATCGATTTTTGCTTCAGCCAAACGCTCGATGCAGATTGGGCCGAGCGAGTCGCTCCCGATGCTGGAGCTGAACCCTACCTTGCTGCCGAGGCGCGCAAGATTGTGGGCGAAAATTGCGGAGGAACTGCCGAGGGTTAGACTCAGATTGCTTGCGAGGTGTTCGCGATCGAGTTCGAGTTTTGTGGGCAAGCCATAAAAGATCAGATCGAGATTTAGCTCACCGATCACGCTGACATCAAATTTGGGCACCGCACAAATCTCCTTGGCTCTTGGTTTCGTGATCGACCGTTTTTAGTTGCAGTTGCTAGACGAGCTTCACTTCGACATCGGCTTCGCGCAGGACTTTTAGGTCTTTTTTAGGGATGCGCTTGTCGGTGATGGTTTCGTGGACGGAACTGGTCGGCATGATTAATGCGAGGCTGCGCTGGCCGAATTTGCTGGAGTCGCAAACGACGACGACGCGGCGGGCGGATTCGGCCATCACGCGGTTGACGCGGGCTTCGAGTACGTTCGGCGTGGTAAGGCCGTAGCGGACGTCGAATCCATCGACGGCGAGGAAGAGCAAATCGGCACTGAGTTTTTTGAGCGACTCTTCGGCGAGTGGGCCGACGAGCGAGAATGAATTTTTGCGGAGGACGCCGCCGGTTAGAATCACTTCGACGGAAGTGTCGGCGAGTTCGGCGGCGATGTTTGTCGCGTTTGTGATGACCGTGAGGCTTTTGAAATTTCGGACGGAGCGCGCGATTGCGGTGGTCGTCGTGCCGGAATCGAGAATGATGACTTGGCCATGGCGAATCATGTGGCCGGCGGCTTCGGCGATGCGCAGCTTTTCGCGGCGGTGCATTTGCTCTTTTTCTTGAATCGAGCGGTCGCGCAGCGCGCCGGTTTTTACCGGGAGCGCGCCGCCATGCGTGCGCTCGAGCTGGCCTTCGTGCTGCAAAAATTCGAGATCTTTGCGGATGGTGATCTGCGAGGTGCGAAACTTTCCGGCGAGCGCGCCGACAAGGACGCGCCCGTCAGAGTTGAGCATTTCGAGAATTTCGCGGCGGCGTTCTTCGCTAAGCATGGGTGGGAGTGTATCTCTCCTGTTCGATTGCGCTCATCGTCTTCCTGTTCCGTCGTCTCGTCCTGATCGTCGTCTCAATTCATCGGAGGGCCTGGACCTGAACTTGATCGCGGAGGCGTTCGACGTCGTGGAGACGAACGCGACCGGGAAGATCGGCCAGGACATTCGCGGCACCGCACGCCACCGCAAGACGCACGGTATCA
>JAFAZL010000340.1 GCA_019239815.1 Acidobacteriota bacterium | reverse complement strand
CGTCGTGGGCGTATGTGAAGCGGCTGGCGCAGCGGAGTGAGGAGATTGGCTTTGATTGCTCGCTCATTGCGGAATTGAATTTGAATGACATCAAGGGAGTGGAAGCAAATTCGCTGGATGCGTGGTCGACCGCGGCGGCGCTGGCGGCGGTGACGAGCAAGGTCGAGTTGATGGTGGCGGTGCGGCCGACGTTTCATTTGCCGGCGCTACTGGCGAAGCAGGCGGCGAACATCGATCACATCAGCGGCGGGCGGTTGACACTGAATGTAGTGTCGTCGTGGTGGGCGGATGAGGCGCGGAAGTATGGCGTGTCGTTCGAGCAGCACGATGATCGCTATGCGCGGACGAGCGAATGGCTCGATGTGTTAGACGGAGTTTGGTCGCGCGATCACTTTTCGTATTCGGGGAAATACTATCGGGTCGAACACAATGTTTTGGAGCCGAAGCCGGTGTCGAAGCCACGGCCGTGCATTTACGCGGGCGGGGAGTCGCCGGCGGCAAAAGATTTGATTGCGGAGAAGTGCGACGCGTATCTGATGCATGGGGATCCGCCGGAGCGAGTGGGCGAGAAGATTTCGGATTTGCGGGCGCGGCGGGCGAAGCATTCGAAATTGGCGCCGATGAAATTTGGCGTGGCGGGGTATGCGATCGTTCGCGAGACCGAACGCGAGGCGCAGGACGAAGTGAAGCGGATTACGGATGTGCAGCAGTCGGCGGCGGGGTATGCGAATTATCAGCAGTGGCTGGCGGGGACGCAACTCGAGCAGCGGGTGTCGCTGGAGGACTATTCGGTTTCGAATCGCGGGCTGAGGTCGGGGCTGGTGGGGACGGCGGAGCAGGTGGCGGAGCGGGTGGCGGCGTTCGAGAAGGCGGGCGTTGAGCTTTTGCTGCTGCAGTTCAGCCCGCAACTTGAAGAGATGGAACGATTTGCGAGCGCGGTGATGGGGAACTTGCAGCAGTTTGACGAGATAAAGGCTTAACGCAGAGAAAACAGAGGTCGCGCAGAGAGCGCGGAGGTTTAGTAGAAGATCGTCAAAATTGTGGGCAGATGGGGCGATTTTGGGTATACTTCTTGTTTGTGTTTGCAGTGCTGGCCCCGCCTGAGTGGGTCTGCAGGGAAATAAGGAAAAAATGAATCCGGTAATCGCGAAGTTACATGAAGCGCAGCTGCGCAAAGATTTGCCTGAGTTCCGGCCTGGCGACACGGTGAAGGTGAATGTTCGCCTGAAGGAAGGCGAAGGCGAAAAGGAAAAAGAGCGCATCCAGGTGTTTGAGGGTGTGGTGATTTCAAAGAAGGGCCGGGCGTCGGGAGCGACGTTCACGGTGCGGCGCGTGAGCTTTGGCGTCGGGATCGAGAGAATTTTTCCGCTGCACTCGCCGACGATCAGCTCGATCCAGGTGGTCGGCAAGGGTAAGGTGCGGCGCGCGCGGTTGTACTATTTGCGCGATTTGAAGGGTAAGGCGGCGCGTATTCGCCGGGCTGGGCGCGAAGAGGAGCAGCAAGCGGTGGCGGCTGCGGCTTCGAGTGGGACGGCAGAGGCGAAGGCGTAAGCTTACGACAAAATAAACGGTTTGAAGAGGCCTCGCGAGTTGCGAGGCCTTTTTATTTTTGGAGAGAGGCCGAAGTTACACGGTTTGTTTTGGTAGAGCCGGTACGGCTGAGATCCTTCGGCGTCCTGCGGACGCCTCAGGATGACACGCTCCATTTGAATATTGATATCTACTTCATGTGTTGGTCGAGCCAGTCGGACCAGCGACGGTAGACGTCCATTTGGCGGACGGGGTCGCCGGGGAAATGGCCGCCGACGGGGTAGGCGAAGAATTTTACTTCGACGCCGTTGTCTTTGAGGGCGTGGAAGAGTGAATAGGATTGCGTGATGGTGACGCGGGCGTCGCCGGTGTCGTGCAACAGCAGCGTCGGCGTTTTGATTTTGTCCCAGTACGTGATGGGCGATTGCGCACGCCAGTCTTTGAGATTGTCGCCGACGTAGGGCGAGCCTTT
>JAFAZL010000317.1 GCA_019239815.1 Acidobacteriota bacterium | reverse complement strand
GTAACGGGCAACTGTTTGCCCTTAGCGGAAAACTTTCAGCCATCGAACCGAGTACTACTCGTTCTACCCAAGTCCTGGCCCTCCGTTCTAGAACTGTCCTTCCAGCCAGTAACCCTAACCAGCAGAGCGCTTTAGGATCCCCTGTTTGCTTCCCACCCTTCCCATCCCATTCAAATGCTTGTGGTTATGAGTGTGCTCATAAAGCCGTCATCTGCGACTAGTTTCGGCCCGGGGGAATCCCAAGCATGCCTGTGACAGGATTGGCTAAAGCGGCGCTCAAACCTGCCTCCTCTTTGCCCTCAGATGAAGTCATCTTCGGCTGTTCCGCCCCGATGCAGCCGATTCGGCAGATGGTCAACAAGATTCTCGCCACCGATCTCCCCGTCCTGATCCAAGGCGAAAACGGCACTGGCAAAGGCATCCTCGCGCAATATATTCACGCTCGCTCTCGATTCGCGTCGGGCGCGTGCGTCAAAGTGAACTGCGCTGCCATTCCGGGCGCGCTCCTCGAGAGCGAGCTCTTCGGTCACGAAAAAGGCGCCTTTACCGACGCCAACTCCGCCAAGCCCGGCTACGTGGACCTTGCCAACAATGGTACGCTCTTCCTCGACGAAATCTCGGAACTCGACCTCAGCCTTCAGGCCAAAACGCTCCAGCTCCTCCAGGACGGCACCTACAACCGTATCGGCGACACCCAGGAGCGCCGCTCCAACACCCGGATCATCTGTGCCACCAACCGCAACCTCACCGACGAAATCGCCGCCGGCCGTTTTCGGCAGGATCTGTTTTACCGCATCAATGTCGTCACCCTGAATCTGCCGCCGCTTCGGGAGCGCCGCGAAGATATCCCGCTCCTCGCCAACTATTTCCTCCAGCAGCTCAATGCAAAGTACGAGCGCGAAGCTCCTCCGTTCTCCGAGGAAATGCTCCAGGCCTTTTCGCACCAGGAATGGCGGGGAAATGTGCGAGAACTTGAAAATCTGGTCGCCCGTTATGCTATCTTAGGCGGACTTGATCCCGTTGCGGCGGATCGCACTTTAAAGCGCCCGTCAATTACCCCTTTAAGAGTTTCGGTGGACGGCACGGTTTCGCTGAAGCATATTGCGAAGCAAGCTGTTCGCGAAATGGAAAGCAACGTGATCTTGCAGGTTTTGCGCGAGAACAAATGGAATCGTCGCAAAGCTGCAACTGTTTTGAACATCAGCTACCGGTCCTTGATTTACAAGATCCAGGAGGCTGGGCTTTCTCAACGGCATCATCGTAAGAGCATTGAGTCGCCTGTAGCATCGGCACGCAACGCAGCCGCGTTGCCGGAGTAGCCGAGAATGTCCCCCGCACGGCGATTACTTTTGAAGCGTCCCGGCAGATGCGTTTTTGCATCTAACGCAAGGGGCGTGCGCAAAAAAATTTGGCCCTTGGTGTGAATGATTTTCCGTGCTCTTCGCGGTTAATCTCATTTTGCTCCCTCTGCTCTGGCCGGGAGTACACATCAAAGCTACTGAGCGTAATGGATTTATTCCGGCTCCCGGTGTTTGTTGTAAAATTGGCTGTCTGGTAAGAAAAGTGCTCTCTCTCTGACGCTGGACTAGTTTGTTTTGGAGTAGCCCTAGCTGTTTGGGACCCCTGGGAGATCGATTTGTACACGGCCTTTTATCAACTCAAAGAAGAACCGTTTCGCCTCACCCCTGACCCCAGATTCCTTCATCTGGCTGACCCACACCGCACCGCGCTCAAAGTTCTTCTGCAAGGTGTTTTGCAGCGCAAAGGTTTCACCGTTGTTGCTGGACCGGTCGGCACCGGCAAGACCACTCTTCTCCACACGGCTCTTCAGATTCTCACCGAAAAATCCGAAGGCCGCGGCCGCCTCGTTTCCGCGTTCCTTGTCAATCCCACGCTCGCTCCTGCCGAGCTGCTCGAGGCTGTTCTCGAAGAATACGAAATCACCTGCAACGCCACGAGCAAGCCTCGCCGCCTCGCCGCTCTCCATCAAATGCTTTTCCAGACGCAGCAGCAGGGCGGCACCGCGATCCTGCTCATCGACGAAGCTCATCTGATGAGCGTCGAGCTGCTCGAAGAAATTCGTCTCCTCGGTAACACCGACACGTATCAGGAAAAATTGCTCCAGATCGTTCTCTGCGGCCAGCCCGAATTGTTCGCCGTTCTTCAGCGCCCCGAGCTCCAGGCGCTCCAGCAGCGCATCGCTAGCACTTGCTTGCTGCGCCCGCTTAGTCTTCCCGAGGTTCGCGCGTACATGGCCGAGCGTCTCCACGCGGCCGGCTTGCGTGGCTCGAGCCCATTCACCGGCACTGCCGTGGAAGTCATTCACCGCCTCACGGGCGGCGTTCCACGCCTCATCAATTTGCTCTCCGACGCGTGCCTGCTCGTCGGCTTCGAACTCAAGCGCAAACAGATCGACCAGTTTCTCGTCGAGCAAGCGTCCGAAGATGTTCTCGGTTTGTTGAAGGGGCCCTTCGCTCCCGGCGGACTCGGCACCGTCCCCGCGAATTCTGCTTCCAACGCGAACGATCAAGCTCCATCGGAAGAACTTCCAGCACGCAAGTGGGCCGAGCGTCCGCAAGCACGCGCCGCAGCCGCTGCTTCCGATGGCGCCGCGCTTTCCTCTACAGCGACCGCAACGCTCGCAGCCGAAGAGCGTCGCGCCGCCAAGCCTTCTCAGCGCGACCCCAACTGGACCAAGTCCACCTTCGACAATTTGATCGACGCGCTCAAACATGGCCGCGCCAGCGCCCGCGAATAATTTCGCCACCCTGTAACCGCGATCGCTTCCCAGATCGCGGGGTTTAGAGCCAACACAGCACGCGCCTCGACATCAATCGCCGATTTCGCGTTGGTATTCCGTTTTTTTCTTTTGCGGGGGCGCAGCATTGCTGCGCTCCAAATCCGCAGGATTGATCACGTGCACGTCAGCTCGTGCACGCCCTCACGCAGGCCGGTCCGCCTAACTCGAAACTTCCCCCGAATCGCCCACAGAAAAATAAGTGCAATCCGGATGCTGAAACACCAGCGCGCTCACACTCGCCTCCGGATCCATCATCATGCCTTCCGTCAACTGCACGCCAATCTCTTCCGGCCGCAGCAGTTTCCAGAGTCCCGCCTGATCCTCTAAATCAGGGCACGCCGGATATCCAAAACTGTACCGCTTCCCGCGATAGCGCGAAGTAAATCGCTGCGCCATCGTCATCTCCGGCGGATCGGGAAATCCCCAGTCCTCGCGAATACGCCGGTGCAGCCATTCCGCGCAAGCTTCCGCCGTTTCAATCGCCAGCGCCTGCAAGCCGTGCGACTTCAGGTAGTAGCCTTCCTGCTTCGCTTTTTCCGATCGCGCGCGCACGCCTTCGCCGGCCGTCACCACAAACAACGCCAGGTGATCGCGTTTCCCATTTTTCGGCGCAAGAACGTAGTCGGCCAGGCACAAGAAATCGCCCGCGCGCTGCCGCTTGAATCGAAACGTGTGGATCGGCTCCTTCGCGCCGGGAGCGAACAACTTGATCGCATTCCCGTCCGGTTCGGCCTCGAAAAATTGCCACACCGCTTTGATCTTCATGAACGACGCCGCGTCGTTCTTTACTTCTTCCATGCTTTCGTAAAGCTCCACGGCCTTTTCATCGCGCGTTGCCAGTCGCTTCTCGAAGTCGCCCTTGAAGCCCATGTGCCGGCCGAACAGCATGTACGGATTGATGTAGCTCCACACTTCGCGTAAATCGGGGACAAGCCGCACCTTGCGCTCGAGCGTCGCTACTGGCTCGATCGGCAGATCCGCGCGCACCTTCGGCGATCGCACGACCTCCGGCAACTCCGCTACGCGCACAGTAGTCGTCACGTCGATTCCATTTCCCGACGATGTGTTTTGCTTCACCACCGTCTCGCGCGTCGCCGGATCCATCAGTTCGTTCATCAGCCGCAGCCCGGTCATCGCGTCTTTCGCGTAGCACACTGCCGTCCCATAGCTCGGCGCGATTTTTGTCTGCGTAAACTTCGCCGAGAGTGCTGCTCCGCCGACCAGCAGCGGGATCGATACGCCCGCTTCCTTCAAATCGCTTGCGGTGATCACCATCTGCTGCGCGCTTTTCACCAGCAGTCCCGACAATCCGATCGCATCGGGCTTGTGCTGCTGATACGCGCGAATCAAGTCGTCCGGCGGCACCTTGATGCCCAGATTCACGACGTCGTAGCCGTTGTTCTTCAAAATAATCTCAACGAGATTTTTTCCGATGTCGTGGACGTCGCCTTTCACGGTTGCCAGCACAACTTTGCCGCGCTTCGCGGTGTCGGCTTTTTCCATGAATTGTTCGAGGTGGCTCACGCCGGCTTTCATCGCTTCTGCCGACTGCAAGACCTCCGCCACGATCAATTCGTTGGCATTGAACAGCCGCCCGACTTCGGCCATCCCCGCCATCAGCGGCCCGTTCACAATGTCCAACGGCGAAGCGCCTTCCGCGCGCTTCCGATCCAAATCCTCAATCAATCCGTCGCGCGTGCCCTGCACGATGTAATTCGCCAGGCGCTCGTCCAGCGGCAAATCCGCTGCGCGCGTTTTTTCCTTCTTTGTCGCATTGCGGAAATGCTCCGCGATCGCCGCGATGTGAAATTGGTTGACCGCGGCTTTCTGCTCTTTGTTTTGCTGGCGCCAGTCCGCCGGCACGTTTTGCAGCAGCGCATGCTGCGGATGATCCACCGGCACATTCGCGGGAGGATGCGAAAACAGCAGATTCTCCGCCAACTTCCGTTCGTGCTCCGGAATCGACGCGAACCGTTCGATCTTCTCCGAATTTACAATCGCCAGGTCGAGACCTGCCTTCGTGCAGTAGTAAAGAAAAACCGAGTTCACCACTTCGCGCGCCGCCGCCGGCAACCCAAACGACACGTTCGAAATTCCCAGGATCGTTCGCGTATCCGGCAGCGCCTGCTTGATCAGCCGGATCCCTTCCATCGTCTCGACGGCGCCGCCGATGTAATTTTCGTCGCCCGTCGCGCACGGAAACACCAGCGGATCGAAAACGATGTCTTCCCCCGCCAGCCCGTACTTGCCCGTCAGCAGCGCATACGACCGCTCCGCGATCGACAATTTCCGCTCGCGTGTGAACGCCTGCGCCTGCACCGGATCTTCGTCGATGCATCCGACGACCACTGCCGCGCCGTAATCGTGCGCGATCGGCACTGTACGCTCGAACTTCTCTTCGCCGTCTTCGAGGTTGATCGAATTGATGAGCGCTTTGCCCTGGCAGTACGTCAGCGCCAGCTCGATCGCCGATGGATCGGTTGTATCGATCATGATCGGCGTCTTGATTTTGCGGATCAGCTTTTCGTAAAACGGGGGAATGTCCTTCTTCTCGTCGCGCTCGGTGCTCTGCAGGCAGACATCGACCACCTGGGCGCCGCCGCGCACCTGTCTCCGCGCGATCTCGCTCGCTTCTTCCCACTTTTCCTCGGCGACCAGATTTTTAAACAGTCGCGAACCGATCACGTTCGTCCGCTCGCCGACCAGGAGCGGCCGCGTGCTATCGTCCGATTCGATCGTTTCGATTCCTGAATAAATCGCGCGATGTGCTTCCGCGGGTCGCACGCGTGGCTTCTTGCCTTGCACCATCTGCGCGATGGCGGCGATGTGCTTCTCGGTCGTGCCGCAGCATCCGCCAACGATGTTCAGCCAGCCGTGATCCACAAATTTTTCGAGCTGCCCCGCCAGCGAGGTCGGCGTCTCCAGATACTTTCCTTCTTCGTCGGGCAAGCCAGCGTTTGGATAGCAAGACACATATTCGCCCGTGAGCTGGCTCAGCGTGCGGATGTGGTCCGTCATGAATTCCGGACCCGTCGCGCAGTTCATGCCAAAGGCGAGCGGCTTCGCATGCCGCAAAGATGCCCACATCGCGTCGATCGTTTGCCCGGCGAGCATCGAGCCCATCGCTTCGATGGTTACCGACACAACGACCGGCACCTGCGCGCCGATCTCGCGCGACAACTTCTGGATCGCCAGCAGCGCCGACTTGATGTTTCGCGTGTCCTGCGCGGTTTCCACCAGCAGCAGGTCCGACCCGCCGTCGATCAAACCCTTCGCCTGGATGTAATAGGAATCGAGCAGTTGTTCGAAGGTCACGCCGCCGGTGACCGTGATCGCCTTTGTCGTCGGCCCCATCGAGCCGGCGACAAACCGCGGCTTCGCGGATGTGCTCGCTTCATCCGCCGCCTGTCGCGCTAACTCCGCCGATTTCTTGCTCAGCTCATATGCGTCGGCCGCCAGGTCGTATTCCGCCAGTACGAGCGGCGTCGACCCAAAGCTGTTCGTCTCGACAATGTCCGAACCGGCGGTGAAATACGCGCGGTGAATATCCAGCACCACGTCCGGCCGGGTGCGCACCAGGTTTTCGTTGCAGCCTTCGAGCGCAGCTCCGCCGAAGTCGGCAGCTGTCAGGTCCCGCTGCTGCAGCATCGTGCCCATCGCCCCATCCAGCACTAAAATCCGCTGGCCCAGCAGCTCCCGTAGTGCCTTCCCGGACTCGCT
>JAFAZL010000299.1 GCA_019239815.1 Acidobacteriota bacterium | reverse complement strand
TCGGGGAACCATTCGTCGGCCATCAACGGGCCCCAGAAGTCGGCGATGCGGACGAGGGCCTTGACGTCGCGCGCTTGAATCGAAGATTCGCGATGCGAGAAGACGGCGATCATTCCGATGATCACTCCGTCTGCGTGCATCGGCAGCGCGACGGCCGAGCGCACTTGCGAGACGCCCTCCATGGTCAGGCCGACATGCAAAACTCTTTGCGTGGCGTCGGGGAGATCGCTGAAGACGACCGAGTCGTTCTGGAGACACTCGAGAGCCATGCCGAAGTCGGAAGGCACGCGGGAGCCGACTTCGAGCGCGTCGCCCAGACTGCCGACACAGCGGAGACCGGCGGCGTCGCGAACGGCAATGACGGCGCCACTGGCTGGGATCGAAAGGCAGATTTGTTCGAAGGCGCTCATGGCGTCGGAGGCAGAGGAAAGTTCGAACTCGGCAGGGGGAAGGGCATCTTCCGGGGAAAACCGCAATCGTTTCCGAAGCGCTTCAGGCATGTATTCGCTCTTACGCCTGCTGGGGAGGCGAGACGTTGGCTCAGTCGATGCGCACGCGATTTTCGAGGTACTTAGTTATCTGATGCAGGTGGAAGTCTGTAGGTGTGCGCAAAGACTAGTACTAAGTGCGGTATGAGTAAGAAATAGTCGGAGCGACGGGAACAGACATTATCGGACGCGGATGAGAGTTTACAGTCGACAGTTGAAAGTCGAAAGCGGGAGCGGAGACGAAATGGAGTGGACGGGTCAATTCCCGGAGGACCTGAGATGATTCGCGTCGCTCACGGCGACAGGTTGCTTGTTTGTGGGAAGTTGAAGGTTCGAGAAAAGAGGTCAGCGCACGTGGCGAGAGTTTGGGGCGAGGTTTGTGCGCCGGGGATGAGACGGAAAGAGGAATTGATGGCGTTGGCTGAGGGCGTGAGTTGGACGGCGAGGCAGCGGTCGGGGCAGAAGGTGATGGCGGCGAGGTCGTCGATGGGGATGGAGCCGGTGGTGATGAAGATGGCGTTGGGTTTGGCGAATTTGTCGAAGAGGGTGAAGAGTTCGAGTTTGACTTCGAGGTCGTCGGGGAGGGTGTCGATGAGGAAGTCGGCGAAGCGGATGGCGGATTCGATGGATTGGGTGAGGAAGAGATTAGGGGCAGCACCCGGAGAAGAAAACCCGGGGGTTGCCGAGGCGGTTTGATCTTGCGGGCCTGGGGCGCAGCAGTCCCTTCGGGCAGAGGCCTCAGGGTAAATCTGCGCCCCTACAACATCGTGGAGATGGATCGATGTTGCTTGGAGGCGGGCATCGGAGACGTCGTCGATAACTACTTGCAGTTTCGCGCGGAGTGCTCTTGCGGCGATTTGTTCGGCGACTGAGGTGGCACCGATTAGCGCGATTGTTTGCATGGATGTGCCGGTAAAAGAACAAGAGAAAATCTAACGCAGAGACGCTGAGGGCGCAAAGATGCGCGGAGAGTTGGTCGATACCGAGGAGGGCCGACTATGGGAGATACGGGTGAGGGCATTTTCCGAGGAGTCGTCAGGGAGGTCGACGGTCGCCAGTTCAAAGTTGAAAGAAAGCAAAGACAAAACCAGATACGCACCAGGCGGTTAGGTTAGGCGGTGAGTTTCTTGAAGGCGGGTTCGTCGTAGCCGAGGATGATTTGGGAGCCGGAGATGGTGACGGGGCGGCGGATGAGGTTGGGGAATTCGGCCATGAGTTTGATGGTTTCGCTTCGTGACGGAGGATTGTCTTTCATTTTGCGCGAACGATAGAGCTCGTTGCGCGTGTTCAGGAATTCGCGGTGATCGCGCTTGCCGATCAGTCTGTCGAGTTCGGATTCGGAAAGGCGTTCGGTGTCGAGATTGCGGAGTTCGAGAGTGGCGCCGCGCTTTTCCAAATAGGCTTTGGATTTGCGGCAGGTGGTGCAGGTTGGTTTTTGGTAGAAGGCGATTTTCTTGGGCATGAGGTCGGTGTTACAAACATTTTCCGAACGAGTGGATGCTGATCTGAATGTACTCGGTAGTGCTGGATCTAAACCCCGCGATCTGGGAAACGATCGCGGCTACAGGGTGGCCGATTTTCAGGCTGGGTTGCAACTGAAATCGCGGGCTGTACGTGAGATCAGGGTGAATCCGGACGACGCTTCAGGACGGGGCGATTGTCGGGATTGATGGCGGCCGGAGCGTTGCTGCTGGGGCTGGTTGTGCCGGTCGGAACCTGGGCTGCGATGGAGCCTTCGGAGTAAGCCTTCTTCAGGTACGACTCGGCGACTTCCTGGGCGCTACCGGTGTCGTCGTTGGTTTGTTTTGCTTTGCTGTATTCGTTGACGGCGCGTTCGCGCTGGCCGAGCAAATCGAAAATTTTTCCGAGATAGATGTGGCCCCAGACTTCGGTCCATTTTTCGGATGGCTCGGGGACCGTTTGGAGAGCCTCGCGGAAAGAGTTCGCTGCGGCCTGGTAATTCTTTTGATAGAAGAATGCTTCGCCCATGCGGAAATTTGCGAGCGGGCGATTCGGCTGAATC
>JAFAZL010000294.1 GCA_019239815.1 Acidobacteriota bacterium | reverse complement strand
CCCTCGCGAATCGTCAGAATCTGATTCGGCTTGACCTGGGTGAATTTTTCAATCTTCTGCGTCGTCGGCCATTTCACTTCAATCGCGTCAATAATTTGCGCTTTGCCCACGCCAAAGTGCAAACGCAAATCGCTCTGCGACATCACGCTCGTTCCGCTGTGAACCTCATCAATCTGTGAGTGCATACCCGTGACGACGCGCACGCGCGCGCCGATCGCTGTGCGATTGCATTTCGTTCCGACAAGCTTGATCTTGATCCAGTTCTCCTTGTTGCCGCCGTCATTGCGCAGCAGCGACGGCAGATCGTTCATATTCAAAATCAGCACGTCGATGTCGCCGTCGTTGTCGTAATCGCCAAAAGCCGCGCCACGACTCGAAAATTTCTCCGTAATCCCCGGCCCCATCTCCGCCGAAACATCCTTGAATCGTCCGTTGCCCAGATTCCGATAAACGAGCCGCGGATTTTTAAATTGTTGCCCGGTATCGTGCCCCTCAATTTCCGGATACACGTGCCCGTTCACCTGAATGATGTCCGCCCAGCCGTCGTTGTCGTAATCGACGAAGCCGCAACCCCAAGCGACATATTGATTGTTGATGCCGACGCCCGACGAAAACGTCACGTCGCTGAACGTACCGTCTTTGCTGTTGTGATAGAGATTGCAGGTGTCGTCGGCAAAATTCGTTTTGAAAATATCGAGCCAGCCGTCGCAGTCGTAGTCCGCGACGCCGACGCCCATGCCCGCCTGCTCGTGCCCGTCTTCGCTGTACGCAACCCCCGCAATCACCGCCACGTCGCTGAACGTTCCGTCGTGATTGTTTTTGAACAAAATGCTCGGCTGCGAATCGACGGCGACATAAATATCGGGCCAGCCGTCGTTGTCGAAATCGTATGAAACCGCCGTGATCGAATAGCGCGGTCCAGGCTTGAGAATTCCGGCTTTTTCCGTAACGTCCGTGAAAGTCCCGTCGCCATTGTTGTGATAGAGGATGTTGGTGTCGCCGGGCAATCCGCGCGGGCCGCACATCGTCGGAATGCCTTTCCACTGGCACACGGCTGGCTCGCCGGTTTTCAGTGGAGTCTGCTCAGGATCGAGCTTGATGTAATTGCAGACAAAGAGATCGAGGTGGCTATCACGATCGTAATCGAGCCAGGTGCAGCCGGAGCCCCAGCGCGTTTCCTCGCGATACAGGCCGGCGCGTTTCGTAACGTCCGTGAACGTGCCGTCGCCGTTGTTGCGGAACAAAATGTTCTGGCCCCAGAAGCAGCAGAAGAGATCGTCCCAGCCGTCGTTGTCGTAGTCGCCGACGCAGACGCCGGTCTGCCAGCCGGTGCGCGCGAGACCCGACTTCGCGGTCACGTCGCTGAAAGTTCCGTCGCGATTATTTTTGTAAAGATGCGAAGTCGGTTCTTCTCCCGGCTTCCAGTTCGCGTCGAAGCGCGTGCCGTTCGTCAGATAAATGTCGAGCCAGCCGTCGTTGTCGTAATCGAAAAAGGCGAGGCCGCTGCCTTTCGCTTCGATGATGTAGCGTTTGCGATCGATGCCGCCCCAAACATTGACCGTGTCGAGGCCGGCTTCTTTCGCGACATCGACGAATTGCACGCCGCCCGAGCCGGCCGCCGTCGCGGCCGGATGCGCGACCGCAGCTTTCTTCGGCGCTTGCGCCGCTTCCAGAATCAGCGAGCGATTCCACTTCCATAGCGGCGTCGCGAGCGCTTCGAGCAAGCCGCCGCCCAGCGCGACCAACGAAGAACCGAGAAATTCTCGCCGCGGAAATTTTCCCATCACTGAGCCGCCGCCTTTTTTTGCCCAGCGCCAGCGCCCGCCGTCGCAAATTTCGGAAACGGATGCGGCACAATACCCGCGCCTTCCTTCACCGCAATGATGCTGTCGATCGGAACGTGCATCAGCTTATCGACTTGCCCGCTCGGCCAAGTAATCTCCAGCGAATCGATCTTGCTACGCTTGCCGAGACCGAACTGGATGCGCGGATCGTTCGCCGACATATAGCCCATCCCGCCTTTGACTTGCTCGACGTGCGTCACGCCTTCCGCCGTCAGCTTCAATGAAGCTCCGATCGCGTCGCGATTCGATTTCGTTCCGATCAGCAAAATCTCAATCCAGTGGTTCGCGGTCGCACCTTCATTGTGCAACAAGCTTGGCGCATCCCCGCGATTGTTGGTGACGATGTCGATGCCGCCGTCGTTGTCGTAATCCGCGGTCGCGAGGCCGCGGCCCGCGATCGGCCGCACAAAATCCGGCCCAAGCTTGTCCGAAACTTTCTCGAATTGCCCTTTGCCGAGATTGCGAAACATCAACAACGGCTCTTTGTACTGCACTTCGCCGTGATACAGATTCACATTGTCGAGCATCGCGCTATTGAGCTGCAAA
>JAFAZL010000262.1 GCA_019239815.1 Acidobacteriota bacterium | reverse complement strand
CGCATTGTGTTGCGCTATTCGGGGACCGAGCCGCTCGCGCGGGTGATGGTTGAAGCGGAGCACCAGGCGGACGTTCAAAAATTCAGTCAGTCTGTAGCCGAGGCACTGCGAGCTTCGATCGGCGTTTGAGCGCAGGTCGTCCGCATTGTGAGTTAGAAGATTTTGTTTCTCTTCAGATTGATCCGAATCATCGGCCGATCTCGAGCCGCCATATTTCATGCCGTGCTGAAACGTTCCAATGCAGGATGCGGTGGGTGAGTCTCCCGAATGCTGGATGTATTGTAGGCGGACCTGTGAGATTTTGTAGGTCGGACGAGCTATAGGTCCCATTTTGCGATGTCTCATAATTGTTAAGTCGATGTTTTTTAGCGGTTTGCGGAGTTTGTGAGTTTCTGGGAACCCCTGGCATACGGTTTGCACTATACAACGTCAACTGAAGTTCAAGATTGGCTTCCCGGGGTGGCCGGAACCCAACCTCGACTGGGATTCTGGTTTTGGGGGGTCAGTTCTAGAAGAAGGGGGCTTGCACCAGCCCCCTTTTTCATTGCCTCAAGTGGTTGTGGGTAGGGTTAGTTAAAAAGTCTTCCCGCGGGTGAGTTAAGTTTATAAGGACGCAGGGTTTATGCCCTGCGTCCTTTTTCATTTTGCTTCAACCCAAGCTTGTCTTTTTCCCGTCGGTGATAGGTTCCCGGTGTCGGTCAAGAGATTCTCCAGACTCAATGGACTTCTAGACGACTGCCCGTCTGCAAGCTAAATATAACATTCTAGACTAGGTAGTATCGTTCTGAAATTTGGTCAAAAAAAAAAAAGAAAGAAGCGGCCGGTGGGGGGACCGGCCGCTTGGGCGTGGGGATTGAGGGTCTGTGTTCCGAAATCAGTTCAGATATTCGTCGCCTCGCGCTGGGCTTGAGGCGGGCCGTACCGCTGCGCTCGCGAGCAGCAGGACGATGCACAGGAGCAAACACCCGATAATCATTCGAATGGCTCCGAATACCGAACTAACTTCCGATCACAGTGTCATTTTGCCGGGGGTATCTGCGGTGGTCGATGGAACCGGCGGCACATTTGGAGAGGTACTTCGGAGGGCACGATTCCAGTACCGATGTACTTTGGTTGGTGCCAGCAATCTCAGGAACGAAGATCCGGTGTGGACTGAATGCCTAATGGATAAAGACTTTGCCGCGCGGACCGATAAAGTCTTTGGCCGTCCCGGCGGCCGCCTATGGGAAAAGTGCGTCGCAGCGGTCGCATCGCAAAAGAGATTCGAATCCTGCTGCTTGGAACAGATTGCACGGGAAAGGTGTTCTCGGAAGAGACACACACTGTGACGCTCAGCCGGCATGGTGCAGGAATCGTCTCCAAACACAAGTTGGCGGCCGACGGAGTGGCTACCATGCGTTTCTTGGGAGGAACAACGGAGACAACGATCCGTCTAGTCGGCGAATTGGGCCAGGATGCGCGGGGTTACGTGTACGGCGTGGCGTTTGTCGATGAAGAGGAGGATTTTTGGCAGCTGAAATTTCCGCCTGCATCGGAATGGAACGTCGCAGTTGACGGCCCGATGCAGTGCCAGTCCTGCGGACGCTGTGAGGTCGTGGATCAGAGCGAAGTGGAGGCGGATGTTTTTGCGTTGTCGGAGTCCATCCTGCGGTACTGCACTTTCTGCGGAATGCCGACAGAATGGCGACAGGCGAAGAAAGAAGTGTCAACGCCGGCGATGCCACCTGCAGACGCGGTTGGGGTGATGAATTCGCCGGGCGAGCACTCGGTAGCGATGCTGGCCAAGTCGAAGCAGGCTCCCGCCCGAGTAGACGGCATGCCGCAGCGAGCAGTTCAGCCGAGCAGCATGCTCACGCAAAATGTGCGCTCTCGGCTCCCAGGAGTGGAGCTGTTGCATCGTGAGCGCCTGCCAGCGCCGGCTTTGCCGCCGGCCGCGGCCGCGGTGGTGGCCAAGGCGGCGAACCGGCGGAAGGATGTTCGAACGCGCGTCAATTTTTCGGCCTGCGTGCGCTACGGCAATTCCGAAGAGATCGTTGAGTGCGCGAATTTGTCGAAGCGGGGATTTGCGTTTCGAAGCCGCCAGCAATATCCGATCGGCGGAGAAATTCTAGTCGCGGTGCCATTTTACCCAGGCACACCGCCGTCGTTTGTGACCGGGTCGGTGAGGCACGTTACCGAACTGCCGAACCATAATTTTCAATATGGCGTTATGTATTTGAGATTTTCCGGTGCAGCGCGTGTAGCGCATGACGGCTACGAGATCGAGCACGATCAACATGATTTTTAGTCCGATCGGACATTAGAAACGAACCGTCGTGGTGGCAAGACTAGCAAACACCGGCATCTGTGTGGGCGCGGCTTCGTTCCCATCCCTGAGTACGCTATTCTTCTCAGACCATGCATGACCTCAATTACTTCAGGGAACACCTCGATGTGTTCGCCGAGATGGCGAAAAGGCGCGGCACGACGCTGGATTTGGACGCCTTTAGGACGCTCGACAAAGAGCGGCGCGAGCTGATTACGACGACCGAGCAACTGAAGGCGCAACGGAACAAAGCAAACGACGAAATCGCCACGCTGAAAAAAGCGAAGCAACCTGCCGACGACAAAATCGCGGAGATGAAGCAGGTTTCAGAACGCATCAAGCAGGGCGACGAGCGCATCGCGCAGCTCGATGCGACACAGCGTGAATTCTTGCTGACTATTCCTAATGTTCCGCATTCAAGCGTGCCGCTGGGGCACGGCGCCGAGGGCAACGTTGAAGTGCGCCGCTGGGGCACGCCGCCAAAGTTCGATTTCACGCCGAAACCGCATTGGGAAGTCGGCGAGCGTGCCGGAATTCTAGATTTGGCCGACGCGACGAAAATCACCGGCGCACGATTTGCGATTTACAAGAGCTGGGGAGCCCGGCTCGAACGCGCGCTGGCGAATTTCTTTCTCGACGTGCACACGCGCGAACACGGATACACAGAGATCCTTCCGCCATTTCTTGTGAATACGGCTTCGCTCATGGCCGCAGGCCAGTTGCCAAAGTTTGCGGCGGATCTTTTCAAGATACAGGACACGGATTTCTGGCTGACGCCAACGTCAGAAGTCGAGCTGCACAATTTGCATCGCGACGACACACTGCCGGAAGAAAAATTGCCGATTCACGTCACTGCCTGGACCGCGTGCTTTCGCTCCGAAGCCGGCGCAGCCGGAAAAGATACGCGTGGCATTTTGCGGCAACACCAGTTTCAAAAGGTGGAGCTATTCAAGTTCACCCATCCCGATAAGAGCTACGAGGAACACGAAGCGCTGGTGCGAAATGCCGAGACGATCTTGCAGAAGCTCGGACTGCATTACCGTACGATGCTGCTTTGCACGGGGGACATGGGATTTGCTTCAGCAAAGACATATGACCTTGAGGTTTGGCTTCCGAGCGGGAACGAGTTTCGCGAGATTTCTTCCTGCTCGAACTGCGAAGCGTTCCAGGCCCGCCGAGCCGGCATCCGGTTCAAGCCAAAAGCGGGCGGCAAAAGCGACTTCGTCCATACGTTGAACGGTTCCGGATTGGCTGTCGGCCGGACCTGGATTGCGGTGGTCGAGAACTACCAGCAGGCGGACGGCTCAATCC
>JAFAZL010000111.1 GCA_019239815.1 Acidobacteriota bacterium | reverse complement strand
TCCGACCACTTCAGTAGCGTGATCAGTACTCCACCCATCAGCCCGAAACCGAGCACATGCCTGACAAGATCCCTGCGTCCAGGCCGCATCAGACCATGCAATCGATTCAACAACACGTCATCATCTTAATTCAGGATCTCGAGCAGGAGCCACCGCGCGCTGATTCATACTGGTAGCAACCCTCTGTACTATGCGTTCCTCTAGCAACATTACGCGCCGCAGTCTTCTGATCGGTGCGGCCGCCTGCCTCGCCCCTTCAACCGAGCGCCCCATCTTTGAAGAGATTCCCCCTGAATCGAGCGGCATCACCTGGGTCCACGACAACGCCATGTCTGACCTGCGGTACCTGCCCGAAACCATGGGCCCCGGCGTGGCCTTCCTCGACTACGACAACGACGGCTGGCTCGACATCTTCCTGGTGAACAGTGGACCCTCCGACTTCTGGTCGCCCAAAATGCCAATTCGGAACGCCCTTTACAAAAACAATCGCGACAGCACCTTCACCGACGTCACCGAACGCGCCGGCCTCGCGGGCGGATCGTTCGGTATGGGAGTGGCGGTCGGCGACTACGACAACGATGGCTGGCCCGACATCTTCGTTACGAATTTCGGCAAGAATCGCCTCTATCACAACAACCACGACGGTACATTCACCGACGTTGCGGACAAAGCCGGCGTAACCCTGGGCGGGTGGTCCACTGGAGCGACTTGGGGCGACTACGATCACGATGGTCTGCTCGATCTTTTCGTTCCTGGTTACGTGAAATACGACATCGATCACCCGGTGATCGCGGGCCAGAACGGCGTACCGGAAGGGACGTGTCAGTTTCGCGGTGTGAATGTTTTCTGTGGACCGCTCGGTCTCATCGGCGAACCAGATCATCTCTTTCACAACAACGGGGATGGTACGTTCACCGATGTCAGCGCGAAAGCCGGTGTCGCGGACCGCGAGGGACGATATGGCTTTGCATCCGTATTCGCGGATCTCGACGATGACGGATGGCTCGATCTTGTTGTCGCAAACGATTCCACGCCGAACTACTTCTATCGCAACAAACGCGATGGCACGTTCGAAGATGAAAGTTATGTCAGTGGTCTCGCCGTCAACGACGAAGGGCGTGCGCCAGCGTCGATGGGCATTGCGATCGGCGACTACAGTCGCAACGGCAAGCTCGGTCTTTTTTTCACGACGTTCTCCGACGACTACAAGACACTCTACCGCAACGAAGGAGCTGGAATTTTCACCGACGTCTCCTATCGCGCCGGCATCGCGATGCCGACAATTCCATTTCTGGCGTGGGGCACCGGTTTTATAGATTTTGACAACGACGGATTCCTCGATCTGTTTATCGCGAATGGTCATGTGTATCCCGTCGCGGACCACAGCGAGTGGGGTACGACATTCGCAGAAAGGCCGCAGCTCTTCCGCAATCTCGACGGCTCGAAATTCCAGGAAATGCCAGCATCGACAGGAAGTGGTCTAGCCGACGTGATATCGGCTCGAGGTGCGGCATTCGGTGACTTGTTTAATGATGGTCACATCGACGTGGTCCTGAACAACATCGACTCGAATCCGACCATTCTTCGCAACGTCGTTCAGAACGGGAACCATTGGCTAGGTCTCAAACTCGCGGGAGGATCGAAGTCACCGCGTGACGCCATAGGTGCTAAGGTTTTCCTGACGGCCGATGGTATTCGCCGGCGAGCCGACGTCTTGAGCGGAGGGAGCTACGCGTCTACCTCCGATCCTCGGCTTCATTTCGGTCTCGGATCGGCCAGCAAGATCGACAAGCTCGAAATTATTTGGCCGGACGGAACCATGGAAACACCACTGGCTCCGACCATCGACAAGGTGCTCACGATCACGGAAGGAAAAAATGGGTCGCGTCCTTAGTTCGGTCCGAAAAACTTCAGGCAACGGGGACGCTAGCGCTAGTACGAAAGCTAAAATGTAACAACGACGTATCCTGTCAGGCTCCGTATTTCTTTCCCATCCGATCCCGAAAACAGAGCGGTTTTCATGTGACATTGCAGGGAATGTTTTAGCGTAACTCTATTGTAATCAGATATTTGTATGGGAATGAACGGATGACATGACGGTGCATTGACAGTCTCTTCTTTTGACCCAAACTCGCGCCAACGGTGCAACGCAACGGTGTCGTGGGTGTCTGTTCAAATTTGATCCAGTCTGTTTGGGGGAAATCCATGGAATCACTCCTTTGGCGGGTGGGCTCAAAGATTCGCTTTTGGGGTAGCCTCGCTCTTCTTTTGCTTGTGACACTCTGCCCCATGAAGTCAATGGCGCAAGCGCTCAGCGGCATCACCGGTGTCGTCACCGACCAAACCGGCGCCGTGGTGCCAGAAGCGAAAATAACCGTCACGAATGTGAGCACTGGAGTTAAGAGTTTTGCCACCACCTCCAGCGCTGGGACCTACACTATTACGGACCTCAACCCCGGGACCTACACCGTAACGATCGAAGCGGCTGGCTTCCAGACGGCGCAACTCAGCAACGTCGTCGTC
>JAFAZL010000210.1 GCA_019239815.1 Acidobacteriota bacterium | reverse complement strand
CTGGGCGGAACCGTCGGGAAGACTGCGCGCGCTGAGCGAAGTGGAAGGCGAAGCGGCGTGGCCTGCGGTGGGAGATTGGGCTGCGGCGGAAACGGTTGGCGACACGCGAGCCCTTTTGCATTGGGTGGTGCCGCGGCGTGGCGTGTTTTCGCGCAAGGCGCCGGGCAAGCGCGTCGAGCAGCAAGTTATCGCGGCGAATGTCGATATGGCCTTTCTCGTGGCGGCGCTGGATATGGATTTTAGTCCGCGAAGACTCGAGCGCTATCTGGCGCAGTGCTGGGATTCGGGAGTGCACCCGGTAATTGTATTGAACAAGGCGGATGAATGTGCGGATCTCGCGGCGCATGTCGCAAAAACCGAGCGGGTCGCGATCGATGTTCCAGTGCTCGCGCTGAGCGCACGGACGGGGCAGGGAATGGACGCGATGGAAACCCTTCTGTCGCCGGGAAAGACGGTCGTGCTGCTCGGTTCGTCGGGCGTGGGGAAGTCGACGCTTGTGAACCGATTGCTGAAGGAAGAGAAGCAGCCGACGCAACCGACGCGCGAATCGGACAGCAAGGGACGCCACACGACGACGGCGCGGCAATTGTTCCGGCTGCCCGAAGGCGCGTTGTTGATGGACACGCCGGGACTGCGCGAATTCGCATTGTGGAATGTCGACAGCGGAATCAGCGAGACGTTTGCGGACATCGAGGAACTGGCACGGGAGTGTCGTTTCGGCGATTGCCGGCATGGAGGGGAGCCAGGGTGCGCGGTTCGGGCCGCCATTGAGAGTGGAGCGCTGGACGAGGCGCGTGTCGAAAATCGCAAAAAGCTCGAGCGTGAACAGGAATTTCAGCGGCGGAAGACGGATCCGGAGGCAGCGCATGAGTACAGGACGAAGGTGTCACGGATGATGCGAGGTGTGCGCGAGCAATATAAACGGCGAGAGAAAGACGGAAAGCAGTAGCGGAGCGACGGTTGAGGCTACAACGGAAGTGATTCGGCTAGTGGGCAACGCGCTTGTGGATGAAATCGACGATGTCTTGCGTGGAAGTACCGGGAAGGAAAATTTCGGCAATACCGACCTTCTTCAACTCAGGCACATCGGCTTCGGGAATGATGCCACCGAGAAGAACGGTGACGTCGGTCATGCCTTTTTCATGCAGCAGCTTCATAAGTTGCGGGCAAATCGTGTTGTGTGCGCCGGACAGAATCGATAGGCCGATCACATCGACATCTTCCTGCACAGCAGCGGTGGCGATCATCTCCGGCGTCTGCCGCAGCCCGGTGTAGATGACCTCCATACCTGCATCGCGTAGCGCCCGAGCAATCACTTTCGCGCCGCGATCGTGACCGTCCAGACCTGGTTTTGCAATCAGCACACGGATTTGTTTTTCTGGCATGGGCTAGGTGATGGCGACTTCTTCGTAGGTGCCGAAGGCGTCGCGCATGGCGTCGCAGATTTCGCCGAGGGTGGCGTAGGATTTTACGGCGTCGATGATGTAAGGCATCAAATTTTCTTTACCCTGGCTCGCTTTGCGCAATGCGGCGAGTTGGCGTGCGACGGCGTCGCTGGAACGCTCCTTACGCAATTTGCTGAGACGTTCAGCTTGGCGGTGAGCGACGGTTTCGTCGATCTGCAAAATCTCGAGCGGCTTTTCCTGGGCTACGTAGTCGTTCACGCCGACCATGATTTTTTCTTTTTTATCGAGCGCGACCTGGTAGCGATACGAGGCCTCTGCGATTTCGCGTTGCGGATAGCCGCGTTCGATGGCGGCGACCATGCCGCCAAGCGCGTCGATCTTTTCGATGTAGTCCCATGCGCCGCGTTCGACTTCGTTGGTCAGCGTTTCGACGAAGTAGGAACCGCCGAGCGGATCGACTGTGTTTGTCACGCCGGTTTCGTGCGCGATGATCTGCTGTGTGCGCAACGCGATCGTCGCCGCAAATTCAGTGGGTAGCGCCCAGGCTTCGTCGAGCGAGTTGGTATGCAGAGACTGCGTTCCGCCGAGAACCGCAGCGAGCGCCTGCAAAGCAGTGCGAACGACGTTGTTGTACGGCTGCTGCGCGGTGAGCGAGCAACCCGCCGTCTGCGTGTGAAATCGCAGCGCCCACGCGCGCGGATTCTTCGAGCCATAGCGCTCGACCATCGCCTTGTGCCAGATGCGGCGCGCCGCTCGGTACTTGGCAATTTCCTCGAAAAAGTCGCTATGCGCGTTAAAGAAGAACGAAAGTTGCGGCACGAACTCATCGACATTGAGCCCGCGGCGCATTCCCCACTCGACGTATTCAAGCCCATCGCGCAACGTGAACGCCAATTCTTGAATCGCGGTCGAGCCGGCTTCGCGAATGTGATACCCGCTGATCGAGATCGTGTTGAACTTCGGCGTATTTTTCACGCCGAACTCAAACGTGTCGATGACAAGCCGCATCGATGGCTCGGGCGGATAAATATATTCCTTCTGCGCGATGTATTCCTTCAGGATGTCGTTCTGCAGCGTGCCGGAAATTTTCTTCCAATCGGCGCCTTGCTTTTCGGCGACTGCCAGGTACATCGCCCAGATCACCGCGGCG
>JAFAZL010000162.1 GCA_019239815.1 Acidobacteriota bacterium | reverse complement strand
CAAAGGCGAGAGCCACGCTGAAGAGCGCGACGGGAACATTGACTCCGATGATGGATTCCGGCGGGAAGGACTCGTTGGGCAGGAACGCGACGATCAGCGCGACCGAGCGCCACGCGATCAACAGTCCCAGTGCCGAACCCGCCCCCGCGATGACAAAGGATTCGGTCAGTAGTTGACGGAGAATGCGCGCGCGACCGGCGCCGACCGCGGAGCGAACCGCAAATTCATGCTGGCGCTCGATGCCGCGAGCGAGCAACAGAATCGAAACGTTTCCGCAACCGATCAATAGAAGAGATGCAACCGCGGCGAGGAGAACGTACAGAGTGGTGCCGATGTCGCGCGCGTAGAGCCGCGTAATCGGCACGACTCTTACGCGAAAGCTGGCCGGGAAATACGCGGGCCGCTCTTTTGCCATTTGCTCGACCACCGGCTGAAGTTCGGCGCTGGCCTGATCGGGCGTGACGCCGTCGCGAAGCTTCAACGAAACGAAAAAGCCGTTGTTGGGATCCTGGTTCACCTTGCCGGCGCGGTAGAGATCGACATTGGCCCAGCGGAACCGCGGCGGCATGACGCCGACGATTTCGTAAGGCTTGTGGACGAGACGAATGGTACGGCCGATGACGTGAGGATCGCCGAGGAAATAGCGCTGCCAGAAGTTGTAGCTCAGAACGACGACCGGTTGAGGATCGGTGCCATCCAGGGCGTCGGACGGAATCAGCCAACGACCCAGCATGGCGGGAACGCCCCAATGATTGGGAGCACCGGGCCATACGGCAAGACACTGGACATCTTCGGGAAGATCGCCATCGGTGGTGGTGAGATTCCAGCCCTGAAGCGGCACGACGCTTTCGAAGGATTTCAATTGGCGGAATCGGTCGGCCTGTGGGCCGGTGTAACCGGTCCAGCGTTCGATGCCGGGACGCTGACTATCCAAGAGATTGATCTGCACGATGCGATTTGCGTCGCGGTAGGGGAAGGGATTGATAAGGACGGCGTAGATGACGCTGAAGACGGCGGTGGTGGCACCGATGCCGAGGGCGAGAGAGAGAATGGCGGTGATGGTGAAGGCGGGGCGTTTGCGGAGTTCGCGGAAGGAGTAGCGGAGGTCGGCGGCGATGTGCATTCGAGCCTCGCGAGAATTGGGATGGTGGTTGGAAGTGTTGGGGCGGGGAGGGGTTGTCTGCAAGGAGTAAGTTTTGGCTCGAAACGTAAGCAATCTAGGGTGAAGACGGAAACGCGGAACGGACGGAGGGGCGCAATAAGCAGAAAAGTAGAGCGCCCGCGATCGTGGCGCCGATGAGTCCTTGGATCAGATGGCCCGACGCAGTGTTGATGATGTCTCCCGCAATTTGAATCGCGATGATGATCGTCGCGAGGCGCCAGCCCCAGCGGCGCCGACGAAACCAGCCGATGGCGGATATTCCCAAACTCAAAGCGAGAAGAAAGAAAGGAATTCCGATGATTGGGCCGAGCGGTTTCAGGTCGGTGTACGCGTGCGGATTGAGCTTCCAGGCGAAATCGAGCGGCGTGCCGGGGAACGTCAGGGTGATCGCGGCAAGCGACGCCATGGACATGGCGAAGATGAGGAAGATTCCGATGACGGTTAGGGTGCGGTGATGGGCGGTGGGTGACACGGGGAGACTATACGACGGGATACGCCGCGATCGCAGTTGATGAAAGCAGTCATGGCGCAGGGTACGGCTGAGATCCTTCGCTGCGCTCAGGAGACAACGATTGTTAATGGATCGCGATTTAAAAAATAGTGCTTGACAACGCCTATTGCGGTAGTATTATCGCCTACAAATGTAGTAGATAATCGATTGGTGACGAAATGAGCGGTGGTTCAGGGCGTGAGATGAAGTCGATGGGAAGCAGAGGGATATGACGAAGCCGAAACTTACGAAGCTGGAACTGAAGGTGATGGAGCTGTTGTGGCGAGTGCCGCAGGCGTCGATTCGGGAAATACAGGAGTCGTTTCCGGCGAAGGGACGGCCGGCGTACACGACGGTGCAGACGGTTGTGTACCGGCTCGAAGTGAAGAAGGCGGTGCGGCGGGCGCGAAAGGTTGGAAATTTTCATGTGTTTGAGGCGACGGTTTCTCGCGGCGATGCGCAGCGGAAGCTGATCGACGATTTGCTGACGCTGTTCGGCGGGAGTTCGCAGCCGGTGATGGCGCACTTGATTGAATCGGGAAAGTTGACACTGGATGAC
>JAFAZL010000079.1 GCA_019239815.1 Acidobacteriota bacterium | reverse complement strand
TCGCCAGATCGACCATCACGTTCGCCGACTGCGGCAACGGAAACGGCGATCCCGGCGGCTGATGGAGCATATTCCAAGCTGGGAACACGTTCGCTTCAGGTTTGTATTCGCGATTTTCGCCGAACTTCAAATCCTTCCGCACGTAGTCATTGAACGCCGAGACGTAAGCGGAGCTGATCGCCGCCGACTGCGGGTCGTACTCCGCTTCCTTGCTCAACGGATCAAAAGTCGGCCCCGAGAACCTCGTATCGAGCCGCCCGGTGGTCATATCGGTGTCATCTTGCAGATTCTTTTCGAACTGTCCCGCGTTGATCCGCAAGTCCGACTTCAAAATGTAGTCGATCGGCAGCCCCGTGTAGCTGTGCAGCTTCTCAGCAATCGCCTTACGCTGCTCCGGCTTCAGCGTTGCACCCGCACCCAGCGCAATCGCGTAGTCATTCATTGCGAACTGCTCAACTTCTTCCATCAAGCCAGGTAGATCGCGCTGCCCTCCCGGAAGCTTCTTGTGATACCAGGCCGACGCCGCATACGTCGGCAGCACCAGTTGATACGGCAAGTCCACGCCCGGATTGAACTGCGGCGCATCCGCGCTGAAATCAAAATTCAAAATCTGCGAAAGCAAAATCACGCCGTTCAGGTCGAACGACTTTTCCGTCTCCAGGATATTCGCGAGCACCGCCGACCGCGTCGTCCCATAGCTCTCGCCAAAAACGTACTTCGGTGAATTCCACCGCCCATATTTCGCCAGGAACTGCACGATGAAATCCGCAAACGCCTCGCCATCGGCGTCCACTCCGTAAAACGCCTTCTCCTTGTCTTTTCCCGCGATTCGGCTGAAGCCCGTGCCCGGCGCATCCACAAACACCAGGTCACTTGCGTCCAGCAAACTAAACTCGTTGTTCACCACCGAATAAGGCGCGGCCGGCGTATGCGAGTCATCCGCTGTCACCACCCGCCGTGGCCCAAACGCCCCCATGTGCAGCCACACCGTCGAAGACCCCGGCCCGCCGTTGTACAAAAACGTTACCGGCCTCGGCGCACCTTTCGCATCCGACTTGAAGTACGCCACATAAAACATGCTCGCCTGCGGCTGTAGCGTCTTGTCGTTCGGATCGCGATTCTGCACCACATCGTCGTAGCCCTTCGGGTGCACAACAATCGTCCCCGCATAAGCATCGTACGGAATCGCGATGCCGCCAATCGTCACCGATCCCTTACTCGCCTGCTGCTCCGGCTTGAAGTCTGCGAGCTTCGCCCCATCGCTCTTCTCAATCTCCGTCTTGACGACTTCCGTCTTTTCTTCCTTCGCCTGACCACGCACCATCGACGGCGCCGCCGCAATCACCGCAACCGCCATGGCAATCATCCAAACGCGAGATCGAACCATCAATCGCTCCTCCCACTTTTTTCGAAGACGCAGCAAAATACCCCGCCCAGTCCTCGGATGCAATGCTTTGACGCACGAAACCAAATTACGCGTCGCGGAATCTCACTGCCGAGCAGGCACGCCCAAACTCAGCTACAATCTGCCCGGTCAAACGGGCTGGCCAGAAATTACTTCGGCACCACAGGAGAAATCATGGCACCTTCACGTCGAGATTTTCTCATCGTCAGCGGCGGCACACTCGCGGCGACCGCTCTGAATCTGACATCTCCCTCCGCTTCCCGCGCCAATCCACTCGGCCGCCCCATCGGCCTCGAGCTCTACACCGTTAACGCCGAGCTCGACAAAGACTACGAAGGCACGCTGAAAAAAGTCGCCGAAGTCGGCTACACCGAAATCGAAGCAGGCGTCTCAACTAAGCATCCCGCCGCCGCCGCGAAAAAAGCCTTCGATGCCGCCGGCCTGAAGTGCCACTCCATCCACATCGGCATGGGCGGCATCGACGAAGCCATCCCCTACGCTAAAGAACTGGGCGCAAAATACGTCATCTCCTCCGTCACCTTCCCCGTACCTCCAAAACCCGGTCCCGACGGCAAGATCGACATGAAAGCGCTCTTCTCCCAAATCTCTTCCTTCACTCTCGACGACTACAAACTCATCGCCGCCCGCTGCAACGACATGGGCAAAAAAACCAAAGATGCCGGCCTCCAATTCGGCTACCACAATCACAATTTCGAATTTAAGCCCCAAGAGGGTGGCGCTTACGGCTACGACATCATCCTCAAGAACACCAATCCATCACTCGTAACATTCGAACTCGATTGCGGCTGGATGTCCGCCGCTGGCCACTCCCCCGCCGAATACCTCACGAAATATTCGAATCGCTACAGCCTTCTCCACATCAAGGATTTCCAACCGACTTCGGCGCCGGCCACCAGTCTCGCAGAGAGCGATCGCCCCAAGCCCGCCGAACTCGGTCGCGGTCACGTCGACTACAAGCCCATCTTCGCCGCCGCCAAAAAAGCCAACATCGAGTATTACTACGTCGAACAGGAGCCGCCCTTCACCACCACTCCCGCTCTCGAAGCCATCAAAATCGATTACGATTATCTCCACGCGATGGCCTGAGCAAATCTCGACCACACCCATTACAATTATTCTGAATGAGCGCACCCACGATCCGTCGTCTCGCTTCCATCAAAGATGTGTCCGCATTCCAGAAATACTTGCGGACCTTAAATCTCAATCTCCCCTGCGACGCCAACGTCGATCATGCAGCATCGCCTTTGCTCGAACCGATTAATCGTGGCGGAATAAAAATCGGCAACCGTATCGCCGTCAATCCCATGGAAGGTTGGGACGGCACTCCCGACGGCGATCCCAGCGACAACACCGTCCGCCGCTGGCAACGCTTCGGCCAAAGCGGCGCCA
>JAFAZL010000033.1 GCA_019239815.1 Acidobacteriota bacterium | reverse complement strand
CCTCTCACTCGCAGCTTCACTGTTCCGATCCTCACCTACCAGGCCACGCTGCCCGGCGGCGACCTCCAGACTTCAGGCAACATCGAGTACCGTATTCCGATTGTCGGACCCGTCACCGCCTCGCTCTTTCTCGACGGCGGCACAGACGGTATCGTTCGCACCGACGCTCTCAAGCTGAATCCCGCAGGGCTCAGCAACCTTCAGGCAGCGTTTCCGGGAGCCAATGTCAGCGGCCAGTTGCCCATTGCCAGTGGCACCAACTTCCGCCTCCGTGGTTCTACTGGCATCGAGTTCGGTGTGCAGCTTCCCATCGTCCAGGCGCCTTTCCGGATCTATTACGCCTACAATCTCAATCGCCTGCATTCCCAGATTATTTCGCCGCCGGATTACATCAACCCGAGCGAAACCAAGTTGCTGGAAGACACGCTGCCGCCTGAGGTTTACAAGACCCAGGTGCTGCCCTTGTTGCAGGAGTTCAGTTTGAATCCGGGCCGTCTGAATTACTTCGAGCCCAAGACTACGTTCCGTTTCACCGTGGGCAAGACTTTCTAGTTGCTATGCGGTTGAGGTAAGCAAGCCGGCGGCCCGGCCATACCGGGCGGGATGCGATGTCGATTGCAAAATTTGTCGCGCTCTTTGCGATAATCGCCGGACGATTTATGCGGGGAGGCAGGGGGAATGAAGTTGCGAAAGTTCTTTAGCTGCGTGGCGACGCTCATCGCACTCGCGGGATTTGGTCTGGAAGGTTGCGGCGGCAGCAGCGCGAACACGGTCACTGTCACCATGAGTCAGCCAACGGCCACTCTCGTCGTTACTCAAGTTCTCAACCTCACGGCCACCGTTGCAGGCTCGACGAACCTCAACGTCACCTGGACTTGCACCTTCACGACCACCACCACGACCGTCGGAGCAAATAACACCACGACTTCCACCACCAGCACTCCTGCTCCCTGCACCGCCGACACAGGCACACTGTCGAATATTCAGAACACCACTGTCACGTACACTGCTCCGTCAAAGATCAACACGCCCGCGCCCACGGCCACGACCATCGTTTCACCTCCGACGGTTACAGTGACCGCAACGGCCCAGGCCAGCTCGAAAGCCACGGCTACTTCCGTTATCACTCTCAATTCCGGAATCTCTGTCTCCGTCACTCCGGCCACCGCGGCCGTTCCTACCGGTCAGAACTTTCAGTTCATCGCCACTCTTACCAACGACTCCACGCCCAACGACGTTACGTGGCAAGTCACTCAGGAGCCGCTGAGCACCGCCAACAGCCTTGCTAGCCTGGTCACCTGCAGCCCGACGTGCGGCAGCATTAGCAGTAGCGGAGTCTACACCGCGCCTTCGGCTGTCCCGACAACCGCGACTCCCTCGACCATCAGTACAACTACGCCTCAAGTGCTTACAGTTCTGGCTATATCAAAGATCGACAGCACTCGAATCGCTGCCGCCAGCGTCACCATCGTCGCCACCGGTCCGATCAGCTTTACCGGCATCTCGCCCGCCATTGCTCCGCAAGGCGGCGTTTTGCAGGATGTCTATTTGGCCGCCACTAACGTGAACTCGCTCACCAGTATCTTCTACGATGGCACAGCTCTTCCGAGTTCTCAGGTTGTGGTCGTCTCGCCGCCGAAGCTCGGATCGACGCCGACAGGCGCGCGCGCTCGTCTGCTGCCGGCTCAACTCGCCACCGCGGGCACTCACACGATCAGCATTTGCAATCCGCCGATCGGACAGAGCACGTGCACACCGGACTCGACCGGCGGTCCTTTCCAGATCACCGTTGCGGGCGAGCGTCCCGCTCTGATTTCCACCACGCCCGACAGTCTCCCGCAGACAGCCGCAGGTGCTCCTTCCGGCGGCGCTTTGACAATTGATGGCGGATACTTCGGATCGACGAATTTCCCGCTCGTTTCGGCGCAGTTCAATGGGAACCCGATTGCGGTCGCGCAGCCTTCGTCGCGTCAGTTGTCGCTGACGATGCCTCCGTTGCCGACCGCTGGCCTGTTCCCGATCAGCGTCATCAACAACAACGCTTCGCCGACTACCGCGGTCACCAGCGTCGCCGTCTTCCCGGATTACGGCGGCAGCAATCAGCCGAGCACTGCGACCTTGCTGCCTCTCACCGGATCTGCGACGCCTAGTGCGATCGCGATCGATGACGTGCTTGGCGTTGCGGCTGTCACCGAAGTCGGCACCAATGCCGTCGAGTTCATCAATCTCAACAACGGCTCACCGCTTGTGATGCCCAGCCCGGTTCCCGTCGGCACCACTCCCACCGGCGTTGCCATGGACGATATCGGCGTCACCGTTGGCGGTGTTCCCGGTGTGCATGTTACGGCAGTCATCAACTACGCTGATCGCACGCTCGAATTGCTGCGCACCCCGGCGGCTGGCGGAGCAATCAATGCAACTCCAATTGCCACCATCAATCTCGCTCCGCTCATTCCAACGTCGGCGCCCACGACACCACCGACTCCGCCTCCGTTCCCGTTCTCAGTCGGTGTCGATTCGCTGACGCACACGGCGCTGATCGCGTATTCGAACACCAACATCGGTTTCATCGCAGACATCAATCCGGGCAACGCGGCGAACACGTCTGAGTGCTTGATCGCAGGGCAGGCACCCCCCTGTGTCATTTCGTCTGTCAGCATGGCGACCGGGCAATACCCACAGATCGCTCTGCAACCGCGCATTCATCTTGCTTACGTGACGCCAGGCGGCGCGGGCATCCTCCAAGCTATCGATCTGACCAAGAAATCCACGACGGTCGGGATCGCGAGCGCGATTCGTACTTCCAACGTGGTCACGATCACCACCACCAGCGCTCACAACATCAATCCAGCCAATCCGGGCACGATCTTGATCAGCGGCGTCTCGACGACCAACACAAACTTCAACGGCACCTTCTCAGGCATCACGGTCATCGACGCGAATAACTTCTCGTATTCGCAAACTGCGGTGAATGACTCTGTTACCGGCGGAACCACAACAGCTCCGATCGGCACCGCCAGCTACGGCAACGCTTACCTGCAATTCGCAGTGTCGCAAACGCAGCAGGGAATCGCCGTCAACCCGATTTCTCGCGCGGCAGTACTCGCGGATCCGAATTCCACTATCGCGCAGGTGACTTTCCTCAACACACTCGATCAGTCGCTCTCTTCGATTCTGCTCGATCAGAACGTCATTCTTGGCGGAAGCACGACCGGTGCTGCGGGCGAAATCGGCGACACCAACGTTGCATATCAGCCGTATTCCAACACCGCCGTCGTTTTCAATCCGCACCTGAATCAACTCTCGCTGATCGATCCGGCACGACTCGCTCGCATCCAGATCGTGCCGACCAACGGCACTGGCATCGGTACGGTCAACGTTCCTAGCGGCGGTTCGACTCCCAACGCCCTCCCAATACCCGGCGCGCTTGCCGTCGATGCCACCAACAACGTTGCTCTCGCCGTCAACTCCGGCAGCAACAACATCAGCGTTGTGCATCTTGGAACGATTAAGCAGGTCGAAATCAACAGCGTCGTCGCTTCCTCGAGCGTTCCCGGCGCGATTCTTCCGCAGGCTGTTCTCACTACGAACTCTTCTCCCACTCCGGGTGGCGCAGTCACGGTGCAGATCTTTGGGACCGGCTTCACCTCAGGTTCGCCGGCCCAGGTACGACTCGATGGAACAGCACTCACCACTGTTAATGTCGTCAGCAACAATGAAATCGATGCCAGTATTCCGGCATCGTTCCTGACCGTGCCGCGTCGTTATGCTCTGGATGTGATCGTTGGGGGCGTGGGTTCGAATCCGACCGACTTCTCGGTCGTTGAGTCCGTCAGCCTGCAGCCTTCATGCACCGGCACGACCGCGCCGGCTCCTTCATCGGTTGCGATTGATCCCAGCCGCAACATCGCGGTCGTTGCCAACAATGGTTGCGGCAGCGTCTCGGTTGTCGATCTCACACCCGGCGCTACGTCTCCGCTTACGAAAACGATCGCCGTCGGCACGAATCCGGCCGGCATCGACGTTATCCCACGCCTCGGATATGCCGTCGTTGCGAACAATAAGGACGGTACGGCTTCCATCGTCAATTTGAATACCGACACGGTAGTGGCCACTCCAAGCACGGGCACGAATCCGACGGGCGTCGCCATCAATCAATACTCGGGTCTGGCCATTGTCGCCAACACCGGATCGAACAGTATTTCATCCATCGATCTCACATCGATCACGTCGTCGTCATCGACGCCGACGGTCAACACGCTCGGTATCAGCCAGCAGCCCATCGCGGTCGCCATTGATCCGAACCGCGCCGCTTGCGGCACCGGTTCAACTACAGGTGGTGTCGGCATCGCGGTAATCACGTCGCTGCAGCTCAGCACTGGCGCCGCTTCCGGCGTCGTCGACACGGTCGATATCAGCAGCAATGTGCCGGCGCAGTGCACCACGGTTCCAGTGACAACGGTTGGCACGACTCCCACCGGCATCGTGTTCGATCCCGCCGGAGGCGCGGTCACCACGAATTCCAGCGGAGTAACCAGCCAGCCGCCAGGCGTCTTTTATGTGACGGGCAGCCAGAACAATTCCATTTTCGTCTTCAATCCTTCGTCCGGCTCTGCGACTCCGGCGGCGGTCGGCATCAATCCGACCTCGCTTGCCGTGAATCCGAACACCGGAACGTTGCTGACCGTAAATTCGCTGAGCAATACGATTTCGGTCCTCGACACCCAGACGCTGAAGACGCGGAATACACTGGGAGTGGGCGGCTCGACGCAGTTCGCCGCGGCGATTCACCCGCTCACGAACATGGCAGTCATCGCAGATTCGGCAAACAACCGCGTGCTCATTTTGCCGCTGCCCAACTGACGAGCAAAGGCCAAGCCAAGTCGCACTGCTACTTCGGTCCGTGTTACCGAAGCAGGGCGTGACGCAGCAGCCACGTTGGCCGAGGATGAATGCTGTTTCGGCTGGCCAACCACCGAGGGTGTTGGCCACATCCTAAATTGACAGGGTGGGTCTGCCTTCGTTTCTGATTGCAGCGGGCGGAGTGGCTCGGCTATACTCCGAGGTTTGTGTACTGCCTGTACGTCCCTCTGGTGGGAAGCGATACAAGCCAATCGATCTCGCTAACGAGACGCCCGCTCTCGCGTCTTCTTAAGCAGTTTCGGAAGCGGCTCGTGACAGAGCAAGTCACACATCACGCAGATAGAGATTCTAAGCTGGAATCTGCAACGGGTTTTGAGGAAGCGAATTGTACGCGGTTTTGCAAGTGCCAAGATTGAATTACTTTTCGAGTACAAGGAGAAATAAAGTGAATTCGAGAATTACCACCGCTTCGCGGTTTCGCGTCCAACTGATACGCGCAGCTCTGCTGGCCGGCGCGGCTCTGTTCGCGACCGTCGGCGCGCATGCGCAGGCTGCCCCTGCCGCGGGTTCCGCGACCGCCGGCAAGACCGGTGTGATTAACATTCGCCAGGCCATTGCCAGCACTGGCGAAGGCAAACAGGCCAGCGCCGAACTGCAATCGCAGTTTTCTTCGCGCCAGAACGAACTCGAGGGCATGAACAAGCAGATCAACGACATTCGTCAGCGGCTCGAAACCGGCCAGGGAAAGCTCAGTCAGGACGAAGCGACTCGCCTTCAGCGTCAGGGCGAATCGATGGCGCGTCAGCTCCAGCGCAAGCAGGATGAATACCAGGAAGATGTGAACGCCGCGCAGGCCGACGTGTTCGATCGCATCGGCCGTAAGATGGTCGACGTCCTCGATCGTTACGCGCGCGAAAACGGCATCGTTGTCGTCCTCGATTCGTCCGCGCAAAACACCCCGGTGCTCTTTGTTTCACCGAACATCGACATCACACAGGAAATCGTTCGCCTCTACGACAATGCGTATCCCGTGAAGGCTGGCGCGGCAGGTGCGGCGACAACGCCGGCGAGGCCCGCGACCGGCACTACGACGACTCCGAAGCCCGCGCCGAAGCCACAGCGATAACGTCATAGGTCAGCGACGCTCAGCAAGTGAGCGTCGCGAATCGTGGTGGAATCAAAAACGCCCCGGTATTTTCCGGGGCGTTTTTCTTTTTGCGGCTTGAATGTTCGCAAACAAGCTAGTTTGTCTTCGAGGAGTCCTTGGGTGCGTTGATCTGGTGATCGGTGTCGACCGAGAAGAGCGCGTAGTTCGTCAGCGTATGGCGATGATGGTAGCGCTTGCCGTGAAGCTGCATGTACATCTCGGCATACCAGGGAAGCCAGAGTGAGGTCTTGCCGTGATTGAAATTTACCGGACCGTAGTCGATCGCGAGATGATCGCGATCGAGTTCGAGTTGCGGCATGGGTTCGCGCAAATCGGTCTCGAGATGCAGCACGTCGTAGGTGCTCGAAGAGACCCACGCGCGGCCTTTTAGCGCGACGGGAAAGACGCCGCGATTGGTACGCCACGTTCTGAGCCGTGATTCCACTTCGCGCTTCTGCTCGAAGCGGATTTCCCACGCTGCCTGCCCGCGCCATTCGCTCAAGCCTTCGCATCGATACGTGACATCGTTTTGGTAGTCGGGATCGAAGAGAAACACACCAAGGCCGACGAGGCCACGCGAAGCGAGCGATGTCGGAAACTCACTCAGATTTTGGCCGCCATCCCGCTCTTCGTCGAGGAGCAGCGCGCCCGACTTTTGTTTGGTAATAAACACGAGGTACGTGAAATCTTTCGATCTGGCCGTACCAGGATTTCCGTAAGCGTCGATTTCCTGATGCTCGATGTGTTCCGTCGCCAGGAATTTCTCGAAGTTAGCGATCTGTTTCATCGTGCGGGTCTGTGTCCGCTGCAAGACGGTTTCGAGCGAGCAAGTAACATCTTGCGCGACGACATATTCTTTTGCATCAACGTCTGGCGGAGCCCATGGACGGATCGAAACCGGCGGCGCCGGCACTGGAGCGGGACTCGCGGTAGGACTCGCCGAATTTCCCGCCGAAGAGCTTGCCAAATTTCTCGCCGACGCATTCGGCGAGACCAGCGAACCGCTCGACGGCGAACCGGACGCCCCGACAACACTTGGAGCGGGTGATTCCGTGGCTCTATCGAGCGCGACAAGCGCAGCCTTCGCGTCTTTCGCGGCCGGATCTGTCGGGAAATCTCGAATCACGCCGTTGAAGGCGTTTCGCGCGTCAGAGAGCTTGTTCTCAGAGCTCAGAATTCGGCCGAGCAGGACGCGTGCTTGGGGAGCGTGATCTTTTCCACCGAGATCAGCGGCGCGTTGCGCGTGGGTTTCGGCTTTCGCAAATTCCTTTTCATCGGCGTAGGCAAACGCAAGCAGGTAGTGCATGCGCCAATCCGCGCCGTTGACGAGGTATGCCTTTTCGAGCGTCTGCGCCGCTTGCGCCGACTGCTTCTCGCGAAGCTGAATTTCTCCCAGTGAACCCAGCGCGCGCTCGTGATTCGGATTGATAGAAATCGCGGTTTCCAATTTTGTGCGCGCCAGATCGTAGTGCTGCTGGTAGTACTCGAGCATGCCCCACATGTATTGGACGTCGGGATTCGCAGGCGCCATCTTCGCGGCCTTCTCAAAATGCTTCTGCGCTTCCGCGTATTGCTGCTGACGCATTTTCGTCACTGCTTTGTCGATCTCCGATTGGAGCTTAGGCGACATCGTAGTGCCGGTCGGCGCCGCGCTCGCGTTGTCCGAGGCAGATTCCGGCTGCATATATACATAAACGTTGTACGACGGGTAGGCGGGCATTACTTCGGCGGGCTCGATCTTAGTTTTGTATCCGACGGAAGAGACTTCGATTTGATAGTCACCCGTATGAAGGGAGGGAAAAGTCGCGTTACCCGCATCGCGGGTCACTGCGGTCAGATGAGTGCCTTTGAAATCGGAGGAGAGCTTGACGACAGCGTTCCCTTGCAACGGACCGCCGCCCAATTCACGTACACTGACAACAACGGTGACGAGAGCGTCATCGGCCGGAAAACCGCTAGAGCTTTGTGAACGGCTTCCAACCTGGGCTCCAGAGACCGGTGCGGACAGGCCGAATCCAAAAAGTGCCGCGATACAAGCCACTCCGGTAGCAAAATGCCAGAATCGGCGGAACGTGGGCGTGTTGTCGTCCACTTTCTATACCCTTACTGAGGTGAATGCTACGCCATTTGACCGCAGACAATAGCGTTAGGTGAGCGCGCGGTCAATTCGTAGACGGCAAGCAATTAACCTCCCCTCGGGCCGATTTTTCCTAAGGATCTGATTTAATGGACATTGCAAAAGCGCGCTAAGTAACAATGTGATTGTAAAAGGTTTGTTGCGCCCGGGAGCGTACGGCGCACACCGCTCGCGAAATGTCGCGCTCGGCGGAAGCGCGCGGAATTTCCGGGGCTGTTGATGACGCTTAAGTTTGTACCGGGCGCTGTGGAGAAATGAGCGACGCGGAAGGCAAATTCTTGATTCAGAACCAAGAGCGCATGACTCGACAAGCTTTGAGGTTTCAATTGCTTGCAAATATAGGTGACCGGCGAGGTGACTTGTACGGGAGGTCAAACGGATAGATGATGTCGGTCTATCCGATACCGCAACGCGAGATTTTCGCCGTGCCAGACGAGAGCCCCGACCATTTGATCCGCTTTGGCCTGTTTGAAGTGGACGTGCGCTCGAGAGAACTGCGAAAGCAGGGCGCAAAGATCAAGCTGCAAGATCCTTGTCGAGATGCAACGACGTTCGAAGGAAAACTATATCTCTCCGTACATGATCGCAGTTGTGTATGCAGCCCTGGGAGAAAAGGACAATGCGTTTCAATACTTGGAGAAAGCTTACGAACCGAGGTCGCCAGATTTGGCTTACTTCTTGAAAGCCGACTTGCGCATGGACCCTTTACGCCGCGACCCTCGCTTTCAGAAAGTAGTGGATCGCGTTTCGCCGCCCCAGTAGGCGCGAAGATGGGTCAAGATTGGGTGCGTTTCAAGATGTAGTCGAGGCCTCCTACTCGGAACCAACGGTAGCCGTAGGGTTCGAGCAGAATTCGGTGTTTGCCGGAGGCATCGGCGGTGCTGTTGTCTTTTGCAAGCAGATTGACGAGGCAATCGGAGTCTTGTACTCCGACGACAAGGGATACTTCGATCGGCAATGCTGACAGGTTGTGGACTACAACGACTGAGTTGTTTCTCCAATCGTAGCGGAGCGCTAAGACTTCTGGCGTTTGCGTTCGCAGGATGGTGAATTGTCCCCATCCTATTTCCGGCGCTTCTTTGCGCATGCGGATCATGCGTTCCATCCAATTCATCAGTGAATTGGGATCACGTCTTTGCTGCGCGACGTTCACATGTTCGAATCCGTAAGCGCCGCCGCTGATGACCGGCAGGATTGGTTTGCCGCTTTTCGTGAATCCTCCGTGAGGTTCGGTGGACCACTGCATTGGTGTGCGGGCGCAGTTTCGTTCGGTGAGGTCCAGATTGTCGCCCATGCCGATTTCGTCGCCATATCGTAGAACGGGAGTCCCTGGCAGGCTCATCATCAGGCTGTAGGCGAGTTCGAGCCTGCGACGATCGCCTTGCAGCATCGGGGCAAGGCGCCTGCGGATGCCGCGATCGTAAAGCTGCATGTTTTTGTCCGAGCCGAATTCGGCGAAAACTTTCTGTCGCTGGGTGTCGGTGAGGCGCCCGAGGTCCAACTCGTCATGATTGCGGAGGAATTGTCCCCATTGCGCGGTGTCCTCCGAAAGCCGAGTTGCGTTCAACGCCTTCTTTAGAGGCTCGCTGTCGCCGGAAGCCAGTGCGTAGAACAAATGCTGATTGACAGCGAAATTGAACATCATTTGGAGACGTTCGCCAGCTTCACCAAAATATTGCATGTCAGTTTTTGGAAGCACATTCGCCTCGGCCAGGACGATGGCATCGCCTTCACGCCACGAGAGAAATTCGCGGAAGGTGCGCAACATATCGTATTGCTCGACCGGCTTTGCGACGTCGGCGCCTTTTGTCGCGATGACAAAGGGAACGGCATCCATGCGGAAGCCTGAGACGCCAAGCTGAAGCCAGAAACCCATGATCTTGAGGATTTCGGCTTGGACTTCGGGATTCGAAGTGTTGAGGTCGGGCTGAAAATCGTAGAAGCGGTGGAAGTACCAGGCTTTCGCGACCTGATCGTAGCTCCAGGTCGACTTCTGCACGCCCGGGAACACCACGCCCTTGGCGGCGCCGGGGGGCTTTCTGTCGGCCCAGACATACCAGTCGCGATATTTCGATGCCGGATCGCGGCGCGCCTGCTGAAACCATGCGTGCTGGTCCGAGGTGTGATTGACCACGAGGT
>JAFAZL010000924.1 GCA_019239815.1 Acidobacteriota bacterium | reverse complement strand
TCCGAAATAATCGGCTACCTGCGTCTTCCGAAAACTTCGACGGGCCGCGTGCCGGTCGTTATCGCAGTCAATGGACTCGACAGCCGGAAGGAAGATTTGACTGAAAGTTTCAGCGCCATTCTCCCTTACGGGATCGGCTTTCTTGCGGTGGATGGCCCGGGAACCGGACAGTGCCCCATCAAAGCCAGCCCCACTGCGGACCGTCTGCTTTCAAAGGTAATCGACTACTTGCAATCTCGGCCCGAAGTGGACAAAACGCGGATCGCGTTCCATGGTGTCAGTTGGGGAGCGTACTGGGGCACCAAGATGGCTGTTGTGGAACATGATCGGCTCAAAGCGGTCAGCGTGCAGTCACCCCCCACCGACCTTTTCTTCACGAGAAAATTTCTAACTGAATCGCTGCTTGGAAATCGAGAATATCTCTTCGATCAGGTTCCCGCGCTGATGGCCATTTTCGATAACGTGAACAATGTCGACGACATCGCCGCAATGTTCGAGAAAATGTCACTCGCGAAACAAGGGATTCTTGGCAAGCCGACCACACCGATGCTGATAATCGCAGGTGTGAAGGATACTCAAGTTCCCATCTCAGACATCTATGAACTCATGAACGCTGGAGATATTCCCAAAGAAGCCTGGATCAACCCGTCCGGCGGACATCTCGGCCGCCAGGTAAAAGTCTGGCCAGACCCGATCATCTTCAAGCAAGTTCTCCTCCCGTGGATCGCTCGAAAGCTGGAAGTGCCGCCGCTTCCCGACACCGAGAAAAAATCTTGAGGAAGCCAAAACGCCGCAACAATTCCGACTGCCACAGTTGGCCCCTAAGCATCGATATGCTGGATGCTGGCAACCACTGAGGTAGGTTTTTCACGACCCGAGCTGATCCCTAATCTTCGCCTCGCGGGCACATAGCGTGTTTTACAACGTACTTGGCGACGGCTCTGCCGAGCGTGTTGCCAAGGTCGCATGAAGTGCGGAAGTGAATGCCTCCGAAAACGCGGGCGTCGGCGATCTCCGAGATGGCGCCGGAGAAACTTGAAAATGAGCGAGTGCCCGGACGAGATTCGGAGGTGACGGTAAAGGATGTGTTTTCGCCAAAAATGGCGGCGAGAATGAACGCCGCCGAGCCACTGATCGAAGAATGGGCGGAGGGATACTCCGGAAAGGGTGGAGTGCCGGGTTTAAAGGTGTCCAGCCAAGGCTCCCACGTGGGGTCGGCGTCGGCCGGAGTAAGGCCTTCGCGGATCGCGGTAATCGGTCGCCAGAAGCCGTAGCGGTATTTAGAATCCCAGCAGGCGATGACGGCGTCGGCCATCGTGACGTTCAACAAGGCAAATAAATGAACATTTTCATGGAATGAGAGGCCTCGCTCGGCGGAAAGCTGAGCGGCGACTCGATTCCACGTCAGAGGCGTATTGCTTTGCCAAAAAAGCGCGAGTTCGGACTGATCGGCTGATCGCGGAGAGCCGGAGAGGGCACCCATGGTTTTGGTTTCGTTCAAATCGTCCGCATATTGAGTACTCGTTACTAGGTAAGGAGGCGGCAGGCGGAACTGCGAGGGCCGCTCAAGAACCCAAGGAGTCATCGTGGCGAGCTGAACACCGGCTCCGGGTGCGTCAAGCGGAGGAGTTGGACGCCAGAAACCGACGGCGGCGGGAGTTCCGACGATGCCCAGGACACCTTCGAACGGAGGTGGTGGAGGCGCAAATCCGTCGGTAAGGCGCCAAGCCCAGATGGAATCAGCCACAGTTTTCCCCCAGGCAACGCCAGCTGATATTGACTCCGCGCTCTCCGTCTGAGCGAGCGCCGCCAGCGATGCTTGAACCTGCTTGGTGAGCGCGGGTCCCTGCGTCTGGTATGCGTCCGCCAAGATCACGTACGCGGCTTCGATCGCTGCCGCCCGGGGCGACGCGCCGTCTGGCGCGTTGGGCGGTACATGGATTGACCGGAAGCGCGGATCAATGCCGTTGACGGCATCGAAAACTGAGACCGATACCATCGCGGCCACACGGGAGGTAAAGAACGGTGGCGTGGTGGCGTTCAGGGCGGTGGTGTTCATGATGTCGATCCACTCCAACACTGGGTCGGGGGTGGCCGCGACGGCCAATCTTGGAGTCGCGGCCATCATGCTGAGCATCAAGGCGCAAACCGCTGCAATTCGTGAAAACTTTTTCATGGGAAACCTCCTCTTGGATAAGCGCGATTCTGGATAGGTCAGGCGGAGTGTCAATGGACTGCGGCTGGACTATTCCCGGATTATTGCCGGACAGCTAAGCCGATTCAGGGGAACGAATTAGAGGGATAAGCCGGTGCGTTACGCGCGGCCCAACAGAATTGCGATGACCTGCACCAAGCCTTATAGTGCTGCCTAGCCGGAGAGGTCAGACTTGGTCGCCAACCCTCAGCCGTCCCAGCCGCTCCGTTTCGACGGTTTTGAGATCGACCTGCGCTCGGGTGAATTGCGGGCGCGCGGCGGTGCGCGGATTCGGCTTCAAGACCAGCCCTTCCAGGTGCTTCGCATGCTGCTGGAAAGGCATGGAGAACTTGTTACCCGCGACGAACTGAAGCAGACCCTATGGCCGGCCGACACGTTCGTGGACTTCGACGACGGCCTGAATACGGCTGTAAGAAAAATCCGCGAGGCCCTACATGACTCCGCGGAAAAGCCTCGGTTCATCGAAACTATTCCTAAACGCGGTTACCGCTTCGTTGGACGGTTGACCGATACCGCATCAGCGGTTCACCCCTCGCCGGTGGAACAGGCCAAAGAAAGTGACCTACAAAACGCGAATGTAGCTGCTTCTAACTCTGTGGCCTTCGCGAACCAAAAGACCGTCTTCTCAAGGCGCCGCAGGATTTTACTCGCCGGAGTCGCCGCGCTGGCAGTCGTCTCTGTCGCCTTGGTGCTCTACCGAAGCATCAATGCCAACGGCGCAAAGAAACCGTCTATCAAATCGCTGGCGGTATTACCTCTGGCGAACCTCTCTGGCGACCCGGCGCAAGAATACCTTGCAGACGGGATGACCGAGGAGCTCATCGGGCGCCTTTCCGAGATCCATAATCTTCGCGTGGTCTCCCGCACTTCCGTGACGCGCTTCAAGGACACGCACTTATCGGCGCCGGAGATTGCCAAAACCCTTCACGTTGACGCCATCGTTGAAGGCTCCGTAATTCGTGACGGTGACCGCATCCGCATTCACGCCCAGTTGATTCGCGCCGCAACTGACGAGCATTACTGGTCGGCGGCTTACGATCGCGAGCTGCGAGACGCGCTCCTCCTTCAGAGCGATGTAGCGCAAACTATCGCGCGAAAAGTGGAAGTCACGGTCACTGGAGAGGAACACGCA
>JAFAZL010000693.1 GCA_019239815.1 Acidobacteriota bacterium | reverse complement strand
CCAACGGCCGTCTCGGATTTTACGAGCTGGAAATACCCGCTGTTAGCGGAGCCAGCGGGCTAGGTCTTTGGCGTGGTAGGTGAGGATGATGTCGGCGCCGGCGCGGGTGATGCTGGTGATTAACTCGAGGACGGTGCGCTTTTCGTCGAGCCAGCCGTTGGCGGCGGCAGCTTTGACCATGGCGTATTCGCCGCTGACGTTGTAGGCGCCGACGGGGACGTCGAATTTGTCGCGGACGCGGCGGATGACGTCGAGATATGGGAGCGCGGGCTTGACCATCACCATGTCGGCGCCTTCGTCGATGTCGAGCGCGACTTCTTTGAGGGCTTCGCGGGCGTTGGCGGGATCCATCTGATAACTGCGGCGATCGCCGAATTGCGGTGTGGATTGCGCGGCTTCGCGGAACGGGCCGTAGAAGGCGGAGCTGTATTTGGCGGCGTAGGCGAGGATGGGGAGATGCTCGAATTTGTGATCGTCGAGCTTGGCGCGGATGGCGGCGACGCGGCCGTCCATCATGTCGCTGGGGGCGACGATGTCAGCGCCGGCGCGCGCGTGGCTCAGGGCTTGATTGGCGAGGATTTCGAGCGTGGCGTCGTTGGCGACTTCGCCGTTCTCGATGACGCCGCAGTGGCCGTGGTCGGTGTATTCGCAAAGGCAGACGTCGGTGATGACAACGAGGTTCAGATTGGCTTTGCGGATGGCTTCGACGGCGCGCTGGACGATGCCTTGTGCGTGGGTGGAGCTGGAGCCGGTGGCGTCCTTGGATTCGGGGAGGCCGAAGAGAATGATGCCGGGGATGCCGAGTTGTTCGACTTCGCGAGCTTCTTCGAGGAGTTGATCGACGGATTGTTGGGCGATGCCGGGCATGGAGCTGACGGGCTGGCGGACTTTGGTGCCGGGGCAGGGGAACATTGGGTAGATGAGGCCGCTCGTCGAGATGCGGGTTTCGCGGACGAGATTGCGGAGAGCTTCGGTGCGGCGCAGGCGGCGCGGGCGATGGGTGGGAAAGCTCATCCGTGAGTGGCTCCTGAGGCGTGGTTTACCGCTCCACCGTGGGCGAGGCTGGCGAAATGATTTTCGAGGGCGAAGATGATTGCGTCGGTTGTTGTGTCGGCAGCGGTGATGATTTTTGTGACGCCGTGATCGCGAAGAGCGGCGGTGGTGACGGGGCCGACGGCGGCGATAGCGATTTTATTTTGCAATTGGGCGAGCGATTCCCTACCGACCAGGTCGGCGAGGTTGTTGACGGCGCTGGGGCTGAAGAAGAGGGCGGCGTCAGAATTTTCGTCGAGGACTTCGGAGACGCGAGTGCGATCGACGTTGGATGGCGGTAGCGTGTGGTAGGCGATGACTTCGGTGACGGTGGCGCCGAGTTTTTTGAGTGCGGCGGGGAGATCGGGATTGGCGCGGTCGCTGCGCGGGAGGAAAACGGATTTGTCGCGGAGTTGTAAGGCGAGTTCTTCGGCGAGGGCGAGACCGAGATGCGTTTTCGCGACGTGGGTGACGTGGAGGCCGGATTTCGCGGCGGCTTCGTTCGTGGCGGGGCCGACGGCGGCGATTTGGGGGCGGCTCGATTGCCGCAGGATACCGAGATTTGTTGCAGCGGCGCGTTGAGCGACGGACTGGACGGCGTTGGCACTGGTGAAGAGGACCCAGTCGAACTCTTGCCAGCGGCGGAGCGCGGCGTCGAGCGGCGCGAAATTTTCTGGCGTCGAGAATGCGACGAGAGGCAATGAGATTGGGATGGCGCCACGGCGTTCGAGCTTGGTGACGAGGTCGGAGCTTTGCTCGACGGCGCGAGTGATGACGATGCGGCGAGCGAAGACAGCGGACGCGGCATTATGCGATGGGCGCGGGGCGGCGTTTGAATCAGCCACGTTGGCGGCTCACTTCTTGGAGGATGGATTGGGCGCCGGCGTCGATGAGAAGGCGGCCCATGTGTTCGCCGAGGGAGCGGGCTTGATTGAGCGGGGCGGTGGCACGTTGCTTGATGTATTGCGCGCCATCGAC
>JAFAZL010000911.1 GCA_019239815.1 Acidobacteriota bacterium | reverse complement strand
GCCCCCATAACCATCCGCACCTATTAGCCGAAGCCCACGTTCGAACAAAGATAGCGTGTGCCCCATAAACCGAATCGGATGTAATGGATAAACCGGATCGCCCAGCAGCAAATCCAAAATCACCGCAATAACCAAAACAAGCGCATGCGGTCGAAATATTTCGACCAGCACGGCCCAGATCGACCGAACGTCTATCGCCACTTGTGCGACCAGCCCAGCGCAATCGCTGCGTAAACTCCGCGCGCCGCCGGCTCCGGATCAGCGTCACCAAGCCGCGCATAAAACTCTGGCCACGCATCCGGCTTGGCCGCCAGACTCGAAGCCAACGTCGCAAGTTGCTGGCGAAAAATATCACGCGCCGCGCTGGCTGGCAGCGTTCCAATCCGAATCCGATCCAGTACCGCCGCGATCGCATAAGCAGCCGCCGCGACCTTCGGTTCGTACACCACCGATTGAATATTCTTCTTCAGCAAATCCAGCTCGCGCTCGCTCAACAGGGGCGCCAGCTCTGTCAAGCAATCCGCCTCGCGTACTCCGTAGCGCCCCAGCGCATGAAACAGCAGCCGCGTCGAGCTGATCTCCAGCCCGTTCTGCCAACGCAGTGCCTCCAGCGTCGCATCGCGTACCGTCACGCCAATCAACTCACCGAGTTTCGAATGCTGGCTCGTGCTGATGAACGCTTTCCGCGCGCCATCGCTCGGTCCCGATATCGCCGCCACGCAATACTGATCCGTTCCCGTCCCCGTGGCGAAATCCGCCGAATACAAGCTCCGCACCGCCAACCGCTGTAGCACCGCGCTCTTGGCTTCCGTCATCGTGATCACCGCGCGTGCCAGCGCACCTTCCGTCAGCGCGCGATTAATCAGCACCATCGTGTTGATCGTCCCCACGACCGGTGCCGGAGCCGCTACCTTCTCCCATCCCGTTTCGGTCTCTCGCCATGAAGCGGGATCTCCCGCACAAGCCGCGTTTCCATGCACGCCTGCAGTAACAACGGCCGTCACCGTCACATCGAGATCGCTCGCCGCCACCACCGCCGCGTAATTCATATTCGCCGCGGTCTGCATCATCGCCGCGGCAGCAGGATCGAGCCCGATCTCTCCGCAGGCCGCGTCATGGTAAAACTCGCCGCCCGTGATCTGACCATGTCGTTCCCGATGATCTGTCCCCTCGCAACTCTGGTGGTTAACCAAAAATCGAAGCTTCTCGCGCTGCCCTCCATTCCGCGCCGAAGTGCTCAAAACCCGATGGGGCACAAGCAATTCCGCCACAACAAATCGCCCGCTCCGCACTAACCGGAACTCCGGAGCAACGCGCAACACTTCGCCGCTCGTCACGACACCCATGGAACTCACTCCACCAAACGCAAATCCAAGCCGCAGTCTATCTCACGTCGCCAATTTGTCATCTCTTCGCCGCACAACCCTGGCCGCCTTGACGCGCCCATTCCCCTCATCGTATAAAAGTTGCACTTGATGTCGTTTGGGAAGCCGGTGCAAATCCGGCGCGGCCCCCGCCACTGTAAGCGTGGAGGACCGAAGCAGCAACGCGCCACTGGCATTCAACCGCTGGGAAGGCAGCTTCGCTCCAACGAAACGCGAGCCAGGAGACCGATCAAGTTCACATCGATGCGAGTCGGCCTCGGAAGGGAGGTCGATGACGATTCTCGGAATCCATCGAAGTTAGTCAGACGTAGAAAATCCCGCTGGCGCGATGTTCGGGAAGCGCGGTGAAAATCCGCCACTGCCCCGCAACTGTAAGCGACGCATCCGCGATTGCATATGCCACTGCCCGTCGAGGGTGGGAAGGCGCAATCGCCCAAGCAACACGTCGCGAGTCAGGAGACCGGTCCGCCAAGCTCCGAGCGAAAGCTCACTGTCCGCTCTTTCCAGGGCAAGGAGGACGAAGATGTTCCGCAAGAGGTTGCACCACTTAAGGTTTTCGCTCCGTAGTTCGATTCAACTCATCCTACCGATCGCGCTGATCGCCGCATCGCCCTCAATTGCGCACGCGCAGTCCGCAACCATCCACGGCACAGTTTCAGACCCGCTCGGCAATCCCATCGGGCAAGCCAAAGTCGTTCTCGTTCGCGAAGGTCACGAAGACGCCCCACTCGCCGACGCAAATTCCGCGCCAGACGGAACTTACTCGCTGGCCGCACCCGACGGTGGCCGCTATGCCGTCCGCGTCGAGGCCACCGGCTTCGATCCCGCAGCATCTGCGTTCATCTATGTCGGCGCCAACAAATCCGTCGACCTCGACGTCAGCCTCCACGTCGGAACTCTGACCCAACAAGTCGTCGTCTCAGCCACCGGTACTCCCACGCTCGAAGCCCAACTCGGCGCTTCCGTCAGCGTCGTCAATCGCTCCGATCTCGAAAATCAGCACCAACTCAACGTCGCCGACGCGCTGCGCACGCTCCCCGGCCTCCAAATCGCCCAGACCGGGCAACGCGGCGGCACGACTTCGCTCTTCGTCCGCGGCGGCAATTCCGACTTCAACAAAGTGCTCATCGACGGCATCCCTGCAAACGACATTGGAGGCACGTTCCAGTTCGGCGACCTTTCCAGCACGGGCGTCGACCAAGTCGAGATCTTGCGCGGACCCAACAGCGTCCTCTACGGTCCCGACGCCATCGCCAGTGTGGTCAACATCACCTCGCCTCGCGGCACCACTGTCGAACCCGAATTCAACTACTCCATCGACGGCGGCAACTTCGGCACCCTGCGCAACAACGTTTCTGTCTCCGGCGCATTCCATCAATTCGACTATTTCTCCGACTTCTCCCGCTTCGACACGCAGAACAGCTTGCCCAACAGTGCCTTTCACGACGGGACATACGCTGGAAATTTCGGCTGGACTCCCACCGCAACCACCGACGTCCGCTTCACGGTTCGCCACACTGCTACAGCTCTCGGCGATCCCAACGCGCTCGATTTCTTCGGCCTCGCTGACGATACCTTTCAGCACGATCGCTACACCTATTGGGGAGCCACACTCCAGAACCAGACCACGAAAAAGTGGCACAACATTTTGAAGTTCGCGTCGGGTCAGCAAAACGTTCGCCTGGAGAATCCGGCTCCCACCGGCACGCCCTTCGACCCCTTCGGCTTCGGCCCGAACTACCTCGGCGACCTCGTCACCATCAAAGGCGCCAACGGATTCGCCACGAACGGCCAAGCGATTCTCGACTTCAATGGTGTCTATCCCAGCCTGTTCAATTCTCAAACCACGCGCCGCTCTTTCTACGCGCAATCCGACTATCAACTTCTCTCCGACCTCACCGTCACCGGCGGCTTCCGCTACGAAAACGAAAACGGTTTCACCGATTCCAACGGCACGCGTTCGCCTGCCGACCGCAACAACTACAGCACCTTCCTTCAGGCCAACGGCAACCTTGGACATCGTCTCTTCGCATCCGCGGGTGTCGGGTTCGAAAACAACGCCGTCTACGGCTTCGCCGCCACGCCGCGCGTGTCCGCCGCCTTCTACTTACGCCGTCCAGCGAACCAGGAATTTTTCGGCGATACAAAACTGAAATTCAATTTCGGAAAGGGAATTACCGAACCCAGCATCTTCAATCAAGGTGCATCGCTCTTCGCTTTGCTGTCCGGCGTCGACGGCGGCCAGACCATCATCAACAACGATCACATCTCGCCCATCGGCCCCGAGCGCAGCCGCAGCTTCGATTTTGGCGTCGAACAAAACTTGCTTCAAAATCGCGCTCGCTTAGGCATCACGCTCTTTCACAACAACTATTACGATCTGATCGAGTTCGTCAGTGCAAGCGCCCTGCCATTGCTCGGCGTTCCGCCCGATGCCGTCGCCGCAGCCGAAGCCGTTGGCGGCGCCACCATCAATTCCGACTCCTTCCGGGCGCGCGGCGCCGAAATCACTCTAGATACGAATCTCGGTCACGGATTCCGCGCCAGCGGCGTGTACACCTATCTCGACGCCACGGTCACCAAGTCTTTCACCGGCGACGCGCTCGCTCCTTCCTTCAATCCCGCATTCCCCGACATCCCAATCGGCGCCTTCTCTCCGCTCGTCGGCGCTCGTCCATTCAATCGCGCGCCACACACCGGTAGCATCCTTCTCTCCTACGATCGCCGCCGCTTCAACGCCAACATCACCGGCTCCTTCGTTGGTCGCCGTGACGGCAGCACCTTCCTCTCCGACGGCTTCTTCGGCACCACCATGTTGCTCCCCAACCGCAACCTTCAAGGTGCATACCAACTCGTTGACCTCAACGCCCGCTATGCATTCAGCAACCACATCACCGGCTATGCCAGCGTCACCAACCTCCTAAGCCAGCACTACTCCGAAATAATCGGCTTCCCAGCCTTGCCGTTAGCCTTCCGCCTCGGCCTAAAGTTCACCTTCGGCGGCGAACACGGCTGGAAATAACCGCGTCTTATACCAATAGCTTGTCAATCCTGAGCGAAGCGAAGGATCTCAGCCGTAAGCCAACCGAAACCGATCCGTCATCGCCGGCGTGCCAGTCGGGTGCCGCACCCTCAGATTTCAGAGGGTGCGGGTTTAGATTCAACCCAGCCCATCCCAAACCATTCGTCACAAACATATACGGGCGCAGCCCGCTGCGCCCCATGTCCGCACGATGTCTCCTTCAACATCCCGTTGATTTTCCGCGACGCTCACCCCCAAATCGTTCCAGTCCTCGATTCCAGCCAGCCGACCTCCGCGTATCTCAGCACCCTCGGCGCCTCCGCGTTAGCCTTTTATTCCAAAGGACCAAAATAAAAGCACTTAGCCAACCCTCCGCCCCCCGCCGTGAACTCCCGCCGGCTCCATCCCTCTTAGAATCACATCCTTGCGCGCCTTCGCCTTGCAACTCCCTTAAAATGACATCCTTACGCAAAAACCCCCGGGGGGAGGTACCCGACTGGCATATCCTTCCAATTCCTGATGTAATCTTCGCGCTGCCAGTTTGATCGCCAAGTTCGATTGACGCCGCAGCCATTCCGCCACTGAGGGAACCCACTTCTCATGCCCGATCGCGTACTCGTCACCGGGGGCGCCGGCTACATCGGCAGCGTCGTCACCACGCAGCTCTTGCAGCGCGGGTACGAAGTCGTCGTTTACGACAATCTCGGCAACGGCCACAAAGCCGCCGTGCCCAAGCGAGCGAAATTCGTCGAAGGCGATACCGGAGATCGCGCCGCACTCGATCGCGTGTTCAAGAAATACAAATTCGATGGCGTTGTGCACATGGCTGCTTCCATCGAAGCCGGCGAATCGATGAAATTTCCGGAGCAATATTTTCGCAACAACACCGCAAATTCACTCACACTTCTCGAAGTCGTTCTCGCGCACAAAGTTCCGCGCTTCGTTTTCAGCTCCACGGCAGCACTCTTCGGAACTCCCGATCGCACTCCCATCGAAGAGAACGATCCCGTTCATCCGACGAATACCTACGGCGAATCGAAACTTCTCGTCGAGCAGATGCTCGAGTGGTTTCACAAGATTCACAGATTGCGTTACGCCTGCTTGCGTTATTTCAACGCCGCGGGCGCAACCGCCGACCAAGGTGAATCTCACAATCCCGAATCGCATTTGATTCCGCTGATACTGCAGGTCGCACAGGGTAAGCGCGAATCCATTTCGATCTTTGGCACCGATTACGAAACTCCCGACGGAACCTGCATTCGCGACTACATCCACGTCAGCGATCTCGCGAGCGCGCACGTGCTCACGCTCGATGCGCTGCGCGCCAAAGACAAACTCGTCTACAACCTGGGCAACGGCCGCGGATTCAGCGTCCGCGAAGTGATTGAAACCGCGCGCAGAGTCACAGGGCATCCTATTCCAGCGAAGGAAGTGCCTCGCCGTCCCGGCGATCCGGCAATCCTTGTCGCGAGCTCCGAAAAAATTAAGCGAGAACTAAAATGGCAGCCGCAATACGCAAATCTCGACGACATCGTGCGTAGCGCGTGGGATTGGTTCCGCGCGCATCCGAACGGCTACGGCGCACCAAAATCCTCACGCGCTTCGTCAAATACCAAGACGTCGAAATCGCGAGCGAGTGTAAAAAGGAAACCGAGCAGCAAGTCGTCACGCGGGAGGAATCGTTGATGAAATCGATTTGGGCGAGACGTGAATTTCTCACTGGAATTGCTGCGATCACAGCTGGAGCAAGCTTGCCTGCAAGGGTGTTGAACGCGATGCCAAAAACGGCCTCGCCACGCAATCTTTTGTATCCTCCGACGGATTTGTCGTATTTCGATTCGCCGATTTCGCCAGCCCCGAGCGAGATTCATTTCGGCTACGCCGCGATCACTTGGGGCGGAAACGATCGCCAGGCAATCGCCGACGTTTCGTCACTGGGATTCCCAGGTATCCAGATTCGCTCCAACGCAGTCGATGAATTCAAAAGCCCGCAGGAACTTGCGGACTTGCTCGCGCAACATAAACTGACCTTCGTTGCGCTCTCCAGCGGAGGCGTAAACATCGACGCGCCGGAAGGGGAGCAAATCGCCAAGCACGCCGCGCACGCGAAATTCCTGAAGGACGCCGGTGGAAAATACCTGCAAGTCACCGATGATCGCCCGAAGAATCGCGCGATCACCGCGGAAGATTACAAACGCCTCGGCCGGTTGCTGACCGCTGTCGGAAAGCAGACCGCGGAACTTGGAATTGCGCTCGGCTATCACAATCACATGGGCTCACTCGGGCAAGCGCCCGAAGAAGTCGATCAGATTCTCGCGGCGACCGATCCGCGCTACGCCAAGCTCGAACTCGACATCGCGCACTATTTCCAGGGTGGCGGCGATCCCGTCAAAGCCATCCACAAATATTCCGATCGATTGCTGTTTCTGCACATCAAAGACGTCGAGAAAATCAGCGGCGATCCGAAGAAGAGCTATCGCTTCGTTGAGCTCGGGCGAGGACAAGTTGATCTGCCAGGAGTATTCAAGGCGCTGCACGAAGTGAAGTTCAGCGGCTGGGTCATCGTCGAACTCGATGACGTGCCCGACAAGAACCGCACTCCAAAGGAGTGCGCGGAAATCAGCAAGAAATATCTCCACGACAAATTGGGAATCACTCTATGAGCTCGCCATTTCGCATTTCCGTCATCAACGATGAGATCTCGCAGGACTTCGGTCAGGCCTGCGAAGTCGTCACGAAAGAATTCGGGATGGAGTGGATCGAGCTGCGCGGAATGTGGAACAAGAACATTCTGCGGCTCGACGCGAACGAAGCCGCCGAAGCGCGCAAGACTCTCGAGAAGTACAAGCTGCGCGTAACCGACATCGCCAGCCCGCTCTTCAAAGTGGATTGGCCCGGCGCCCCACTATCGAAGTTCAGCCCCAAGCGCGACCAGTTCAACGCGGACTTTACGTTCGAGCAGCAGCCCGAGGTGCTCGAACGCAGCATCGCGCTGGCGAAGGCGTTCTCAACGGATCGCGTGCGTCTCTTCGACTTCTGGCGCCTCGACGATCAGACACCCTACCGCGAAGCAATCGACGCCAAGTTGCACGAAGCCGCGACAACCGCAGCGAAAGACAAGATCATCCTCGTCCTCGAAAACGAAATGGCGTGCAACACCGCGACCGGCGAAGAAGCAGCCAAAGTATTGGCTGCGGTTCCTGCGACGAACTTCATGCTGAACTGGGATCCAGGCAACGCTGGCGCCGCAGGCGAGACTCCCTATCCCGATGGATACAAGCTGCTGCCCAAGCAACGCATCGGGCATTGCCATTGCAAGAACGTCACGCGCAAAGCGGATGGCAAAGGCTACGACTGGGCCCCCGTCGGAACCGGCATCGTCGATTGGAAAGATCAGTTCGCAGCACTGAAACGTGACGGCTATCACTACGCCGTGAGCCTCGAAACGCACTGGCGCGGCGCGGGCACTCCCGAAGAATCCACGCGCCAAAGCTGGACAGGAATGAAGGCCGCGCTGCAGGCCGCGGGCGCGCTCTGACGCCGAGTTGCTGTGGCTAAAGCCACGCAGGGCATGAGCAAGACAAGATCGAGATGCGGATTCCAGTGTGCGGGCCCAGGGGGCAGCGGTGCTGCCCCCCTAGACGGAATTGTCATGTTCGTGGCTCGGCGGGAGTAGAATAGCCACATGAATCCGATAGAGACGCTTGGGCTGGCGCTTGGAGCTGGCTTCTCTTCTGGGCTCAATCTTTACGCCACGATTGCGACACTAGGTCTGCTTCAACGCTTTGGCGTAATTCATCTTCCAGAACAACTGCAGGTGCTGGCACACCCTTGGGTTCTCGGGATTGCGATCGCGTTGTATGTGATCGAGTTTCTCGCCGACAAGATCCCATATGTCGATACGATCTGGGACGCGATTCACACCGTGATTCGTCCGCCAGCTGCAGCGTTGCTGGCTTACGGTGCGGCTGGTGCTGCGCCGCCGGAATGGCGCTGGGGCGCTGCGCTTCTTGCCGGTGGAGTCGCGCTGACTTCGCACGGCAGCAAGGCCAGTGTGCGCGCAGCGGCGAATTCGAGTCCGGAACCGTTCAGCAATTGGGCTCTGAGCTTGGGCGAAGACACGCTGGCGGTTTGGCTGACGTGGCTGGCGACGGTGCATCCGATGGCGACGATTGTTGTCGTCGTAATTTTGATCGGGCTGGCGGC
>JAFAZL010000587.1 GCA_019239815.1 Acidobacteriota bacterium | reverse complement strand
CCTATGTAGTTCCTTTCAAGAACATGGTGATCCACTGATTCGCGATCTAGCCGAAATGCCCAGAGCGACCTGCATGCGCAACCTGTGTAGGGGCGCAGCACGCTGCGCCCCAGCTTGCCCGGACGCCAACACGAGCACGATTCGTTTCTTCTTCCGACTGCAGATCAACGCAATCCAGAAGCACTCTTTACATCTGCATTTCGATACTTCACTCTTTTCTCGTGCAGCCGGAACTCGCCAATCGATTTCGCCAAATTGTGAGCCAGCGCGGACTGATCACTTCCACCGAAGAATTACGCACCTATGAATGCGACGGCCTCACGAATTTTCGCGTGATGCCGCTCGGCGTTCTGCTCCCAGAAAACGCAGCGCAAGTGCAGGCAATTCTAAAAATTTGCCACGCTGAAAAGATTCCTTTTGTCGCACGCGGCTCGGGAACCGGGCTCAGCGGTGGCGCGCTACCGATCGAAAACGGAATCGTCATCAGCCTGACGCGCATGAATCGAATTCTCGAAATCGATATTCCCAATGCGCGCGTCGTTGTCGAACCGGGCGTAATTAATCTCGACGTCACCGGTCGAGTCTTGCCGCAGGAATATTTCTACGCTCCCGATCCGTCATCGCAATCGGTTTGCAGCATCGGCGGTAACGTTGCCGAAAATTCCGGCGGCGCGCATTGCCTCAAATACGGTTTCACCACAACGCACGTTCTCGGCCTCGAAGTCGTTCTTCCCGACGGATCGCTCGTGCATCTCGGTGGCAAGTGTCTCGACGCTCCCGGTTACGATCTCGCCGGAGTCTTTGTCGGATCCGAAGGCACGCTCGGTGTCGCAACAAAAATAATTCTTCGCATCGTGAAGCGGCCCGAATGCGTGCAGACGCTGCTGGCCGCATTTCCTTCCACGAACGAAGCCGGCGCCGCCGTCAGCGGCATCATCGCCGCCGGAATGCTGCCCGCGGCGATCGAGATGATGGATAACCTCGCGATTCAAGCGGCGGAAGCTGCAGTGCACGCGAACTATCCGAATTGTGGCGCACTCTTACTAGTTGAACTCGATGGCCCGCTCGCCGAAGTGGAATCGCTGATGACACACGTCGACGCGATCTGTCGCGAAAACGGAGCTTCAGAGATTCGCGTTGCGCAATCCGAGACCGAACGCACGCGCGTCTGGAAGGGACGCAAAGCAGCGTTTGCCGCTGTCGGCCGCATTTCACCCAATTACATTGTGCAAGACGGAGTGATTCCACGAACAGCGCTTCCGCAAGTCATGAGCGAAATCGATCGCCTCAGCAAAGAATCGGGCGTGCGCGTCGCCAACGTCTTTCACGCCGGCGACGGAAACCTTCACCCGCTCGTGCTCTACGATCGCCGAATTGAGGGACAGGAAGAAGCCGCCGAAGCACTTTCGTACAAGATTCTTGAGATCTGCATCGCTGCAGGCGGTTCAATCACCGGCGAACACGGCGTCGGTGAAGACAAGAAGCGCGCGATGTCGAAAATGTTCAGCGAGCCCGATCTTGAAACGATGCAACGCGTCCGATGTGCCTTCGATCCTCTTCGTCTCGCAAATCCCGGCAAGATTTTCCCGACACCGCGTCTCTGCGGCGAGAAACCGGGCAAGTACGTTCCGCACGCACTCGAATCCTCTGGAATCGCGGAGCGTTTCTAACGATGGACGCGAGCGCACCCACTGATACGGCGCAAAATATCGTCGCGTTTGCAGCCACCGCTCAAGCGATCGTCGGCGCAGAAAATGTTCGAGCGGCCGCGACGGACGATCGCGTCGCAGGCGTGCAGCCGCAACTCGTCGTCGCGCCCGGCAATGAAGAGCAACTCGCGCGACTTCTAAAAGCGGCGAACGATACGGATCTCGCGGTAATTCCTCGCGGCGGCGGAACGAAGCTCGCCTGGGGAAATCCGCCGCAGCGCGCCGATGTGATTCTTTCAACTTCGCGACTCACTGCCATCATAGACCACGCGCATTCCGATCTTACGGTCACGGTAGAAGCAGGCTGCACGCTGAAACAACTTTCCGAAACGCTCGCGAAACAGAATCAGAGACTCGCCCTCGATGGATTGTGGCCGAGTCGCGCGACGATTGGTGGGATTCTTTCCACCAACGACAGCGGCGCGCTGCGATTGCGCTTTGGTTCGCTCCGCGATCTTGTGATCGGTCTGACGCTGGCGCTGCCCGACGGGACGCTCGCGAAGAGCGGCGGCAAAGTTGTGAAAAACGTCGCTGGCTATGATCTGCCGAAACTGGCCACAGGCGCGCTCGGAACTCTTGGGATCATCACGCAAGCGACCTTTCGATTGCATCCGATGGCAAAGGAAGCGCGCACGATCTCATGTCTAGCGCGTGATGCCCGCGAAGCGCAGCACCTCGTGCTCGCAATTCAAGACTCCAAGCTCGCGCATTCCG
>JAFAZL010000569.1 GCA_019239815.1 Acidobacteriota bacterium | reverse complement strand
CCGAACCGCTCAAACTCAGCGCCTCCGCGGTCGACGCCTATCGCAAATGCCCGCAGCTCTTCCTCTTCAGCCGCCTCTGGTCGCTCAAAGAAGGCCCGGCCGCCAGCCTCAGCTTCGGTGCCGTGATGCACACCACCATCAAGCGCTTCATCGACCAGTACCGCAAAGGCGTGAAGCTACCATTCGAAGAGGTGGCGAGAGTGTTCGAAATCGAGTGGACCTCGGCAGGCTACGAAGACGAATATCAGGAATCCGAATATAAGAAGGACGGCATCGAGCAGCTCCGCGTCTTCCATGCCGACTTCCTCGCCAATCCGCCAGATGTCCTCGATCAGGAAAAATCATTCGAGCTCCCGCTCGAAAACAACGTCATCATCAACGGCCGCATCGACCAGATCAATTCCGTCGGCAAAAAAGACATCGAAATCATCGACTACAAAACCGGCAAGTCGCGCAAAGAAGCCGACGCTCGCCGCGATCTCCAACTCAGCATTTACGCCATCGCGGCCAAAGAAATCCTGGAGCTCAACCCGGTCCGCCTCGCCTTCCACTACCTCCAGAACAACCTGATCCAATCGACGACGCGCACTGACAAGCAGCTCGACGAAGCCCAAAAAGTAATCCAGGAAGCCGCCGCCGACATCCGCGCCGGCGAGTTCTCCCCCAAGCGCGGCTTCGCCTGCCGCGGTTGCGCCTACAAACCCATCTGTCCCGCCTACGAAGAATCCCTCGGCACCTAACCGCAACCTGGTTCGCCAGTCACTGACGATCACCGTCATCCTGAGCGCCGTCCGGCAGGATGGCCGAAGGATCTCAACCGATCCACGTCATCCAACTCAACCGCGAAGCCGTCGCATCACCAAAAAATCGTGACGAATCAGTGCGAACCCGCGAATAAATCTTGACTCTCCCTCGCAACGCCCGTATACCGATGAACGAACATGCGTCTGCGCCAACGCAGCCGCGAGAAAGAAAGTCCGCAGGAGCTCGCCATGGCAAAGAAAGCCAAAAAAGAAGCAAAGCCTCCGAAAAAGGGAAAGTAGGCATCAAAACAAGAAGGGCGCCGCGAAACCCGCAGCGCCCTTCGTCGTTCCCTTTTCTACTCTTCTGAACTCTGCGTTCTCCGCGCCTCTGTGGTGAATTCTCTCCTCTACGGCCTCTGCGCCGAAGGCACCTGATCCGAGTAATACCCATCGCGCGTCTTGATATCCAACCCTTCCCTCTTCACGCGCACCTCGATCGAATGGTAATCCGCATTCCGGTCTGTCCCGCGCGGCACGTATGCCAGCGTGTACTGATTACGCGCCTCTTCTGTCAGGCGCGAATAAAATTCCTCAAAGCTATGCTCGCCCGTCGCATGGTAGACCTCGCCGCCTGAATGGTTCGCATATCGGATCAGTGGTGACCTCTCGCGATCCACCGGCGACAGCTTTCGCTCCAGGTACGCCGACGGCACCGCGATGCTATAGACAGAAATATTCTCCGCCAGGAGCGCCTTGATCACGTCTTCCGTTGTAACCTTGTTGAACTTCCTCCCCCCATTTACGCCATCAGATATCAATAGGATTACGCGCCGCCGGTTCCGAGGCCGGTCGTGCAGCAATTGCGCCGCAGCAAACACTGCGTCGTCCAGCGCCTTCGTCGGCTGCCCCTTAATCACGCGCAAACCCTTGTCGTTCGCCGAATCATCCGTCGCCGAGTGATTGTTGATCGACGGCTTCGTGTCAAAGGCCGGACTTGGCGGAGCCACATCTGCCTCCGTGTCCAACCTCGTCCGCTTCAATTCCGTTGACAGTTTGTCCTGATCGTTCGTAAACCCCTTGCCCGGATGGAAAAACTGATCGAACCGGCAGATGTAAGCCTCGTCGTCGGTGGCCAGACCTCCCAGGATCGCCATCAGGCTCGACTGCACCTTCGCCGCATCCTTGTCCTTCAAGTCGTTGTCGATCAGCACCACCATCGACAGCGGAAACGCCTCCGCCGTGAACATGTCGATGTGCTGCTCGACGTTGTCTTCAAACACGCGGAATTCATCGCGCTTCAAATCCGGGACCAACTCGCCCGAGCGGTCCTTTACCGTCACCGGCAAAATCACCAGGTTCGAATTCACCGTGATGCGTGCCTGCACATCGCTCTGTCGCGGCGGATTCTCTCCCGGCCGATTCGTTGGCGCCTGGGCAGGTGTCTGTGTCGGTTGTGTCGGTGCGGGCTGCGTTTGCGCATCCGGATTCGGCTTCGGCGGCTTCACCGGATTCTGCGCCGCCACATAGGCCAGCGGCGCGACCAGCAATACCACACCCGCTCCCAGCACTGTTTTTCGTGGACTTTTCATCATGGTCAAGCCAAACTTCCTTCGGTTTCAGCTAGCTCTGGCGGGTTTTGAGCCGCGCATCCCCCGCGCCGCTTCGTGGCATCTTACGGGGCGGTACCATCCCAGCCGCGATCATTTCGTGCCGGGCATCTTTGCTCAAGGAAAGTATACATGCCTTCCGTTAAGAAGCTGCTGCCAGCGACTCTCGTTACCGCTCTGGCCGCGCTCGCCGCCTCCGCTTTTGTCCTCACTTCTGCTCTACCCGCACATTCCGCGCGCCCTGCTCGGCAACAGCCTCCTCAACAAGACGCGCAACAGGGTCCGATCATTCGCAGCCAGGTCAATCTCGTCAACATCTTCGCCACCGTCCGCGACCACAGCAAGCGCATCGTCACCGACCTCAAGCAGCAGGATTTCAAGATTCAGGAAGACGGCCAGGATCAACAGATCGCCTTCTTCTCCAGAGAAGTGACGCTCCCAATCACTCTCGCGTTGCTTCTCGACACTTCTGGCTCTGAACAATTCATGCTTGGCGCCATCCAGCAAATGGGAGGCTCCTTCCTCGATCGCGTGCTCCGCAAGGGTGACGAAGCGCTCATCATGTCGTTCGACACCGACGTCGATCTTCTCTCCGACTGGACCGACGACCGCGGCCTGCTCGATCGCGCGATTCGCAAGACGCGGATCAACGCCCCGATGGGCGGCGGCATGATTAATCCCGGCCCGGTCGGCGGCAACGTCACGGGCACAGCGTTCTACGACGCCGTCTACCTTGCCTG
>JAFAZL010000499.1 GCA_019239815.1 Acidobacteriota bacterium | reverse complement strand
GTAGTAGCCATAGATATTCCTCCACCACAGAGTAAGCAGTACGGTCTTCCTGCCTTCTTACACCTAATACGCGGAGAACCGAAGGAAATTTCAAAGCGTCCAGCAGGACGTTGTGGATTCGATCTGCGCTGGTGGTTTGCTCAAGGTTGAGGAAATTTGCACGGTTTTTGCTATCGGGGAATTTCTGGGACTGCGGCCAACAATTCTTTCGTGTATTCCTCGACGGGCCGTCGCAGGACCAGATCCACATCTCCTGTTTCGACAAAGCGGCCACGGCGCATCACCGCGACACGCGTCGCAATCTGCGCCACGACCGGCAGGCTGTGCGAGATAAAGATATAGGTCAGTCCAAACTCGCGCTGTAACTCTTGCAGCAGCAGCAACACCTGCGCGCCAACCGAAACATCCAGCGCCGAAACCGGCTCGTCAGCCACAACCAGCTTCGGACGCAAGATCAGAGCCCGCGCAATCCCAACACGCTGCCGCTGCCCGCCCGAAAACTCATGCGGATATCGGTTCAGCGCATCTTCATTCAACCCGACACGCTTCAACATCGCCGCCACGCGCTCGCGGCGCTCGGTAGCCGATAGCCCCGACTCGTGAATCTCCAGCGGCTCGGCGACGATCGCACCAACGCGCATTCGCGGATTGAGCGACGCGAACGGATCCTGAAAAATCATTTGCATCTGGCGCCGCTTCAGCCGCAACGGCTCATCGCTCAATTTGAGCAGGTCGGCGCCCTCGAAATGCAATTCGCCCGAATCGGGCTCGATCAGCCGAAGCAACATGCGTGCCAGCGTCGTCTTGCCGCAGCCGCTCTCGCCTACGATCGCAAAAGTTTCTCCGGCTGCAACCGAAAAGCTGACACCGTCCACCGCCATAAACTGTTCAACTTTGCCGCTCGCGCCCAGGCCGGAAGACAGTCCTCCATCACCTCGCAGATAGCTTTTCCGTAGTTCCCGCACCTCTAAAATCACGGCCTCATCCTCGCCATTTTCACGGTCGTGGCAACGAACACTGAAATATTTCTCCGAATCCCATCTTGCCACGCCGCAGGACGCATCACAGAACGTTTCGTTAGCACGTTCGCACAAGATTTCAATCGGGATGCAAGCACCGACATCTAAATCTCGCCCCGCTTTATTGTCCCAAACCTGTAACTGACTCTAATTCTCTAAACCTATATCTAAATCCGCGAACTCAAATAATTATTTCGATTTAGAAACCGCAAGGTCTTTCGGTTCAACACTTCCGTTTCGGCAATTGACATGCCTCATCCGACCTCAGGTTGGGCCCTATTTCTTCATTCGTAAGTGGAGGCAGAGTCGTGAAAAGAATTTCTGTTGGGGTGTATTTGGTGATTTTCTGCGCCTTCCTGTTTTTCGCGGGAGTTTCGGCAACAGTTTCTTATGCTCAACAAGGTACGACTGCTATCGTCGGCGACGTTACCGACCCGACGGGTTCCGTCATAACGGCTGCCAAGGTCACCGCGACTGATGCCGGGAGTGGCGTCACACGCAACACGACGACGGACGAGCAAGGTCACTTTCAGTTCGCATCTCTCCAACCCGGCACGTACTCCGTGCGGGTCGAGGCGCAGGGCTTTCGCGCCACGGTCATTGACAAGGTCGAAGCGCTTGTCTCCACCACTCAAAATCTGAGCATTAAGCTCGAACTTGGCGCCGTCTCCGATACCGTCCAGGTGACCGAAAACACTGTCGCGCCGGTCAACACCACCGACGCCACGATCGGCAATACCTTCGATTCCCGTCAAATTCTCGCTCTGCCCTTCGAAGGCCGCGACGCCGCCGGCGTCCTAAGCCTCCAGCCCGGCATCACGTTCATAGGTAAAAACGTCGACGACAACGTGGATACGCGCAACGGTTCTCTCAACGGCGGTCGCAGCGATCAGGCCAACATCACCCTCGACGGCGTGGACAACAATGATCAGGTCCGCGGCACCGCCTTTCAGGGCGCCGTCCGCTCCACGCTCGACTCGATCGAGGAATTTCGCGTCACCACCGTGGGCGACAACGCCGACCAAGGCCGTTCCTCTGGCGGGCAAGTGACCCTAGTCACCAAGAGCGGCACCAATCAGTTTCACGGCTCGCTCTACGAACAAAATCGTCCTACCGTCACCGCCGCCAATGGCTGGTTCAACAAGCACACCGAACTCCAAAACGGGGAAGCCAACACCCCGCAAAAGATCATTCGCAATACTTTCGGCGGCGCACTCGGCGGCCCGATCCTTAAGGACCGTTTGTTTTTCTTCGGCACCTATGAAGGGCTTCGTCAGGCGGAGGACGTCGAAGTCAGCCGCAATGTCCCGGGTCTGACCCTGCGTGCCGGAACACTTGCCTA
>JAFAZL010000385.1 GCA_019239815.1 Acidobacteriota bacterium | reverse complement strand
TCATCACAGAGGGCACGGAGTTCACAGAGCGAAGTCTAGGGAACCGCAGCGGACCGGCGCTTAGCGCTTAAAGACGATGAAATAACGATGTGGTGTAACGCGGACGAATAGTTTGGCAAAGGCTGAGGTGGAGCGAGGTTGGGTGCTTCGTTTCGGAAGCGGCTACACCTGTTCTTTGGGTCAGTTGACCCGCGCGGCGGGCGCGTTCGACCATGAATGTACTATGAGCGCCACAACATTTATCGCGCCACGCCGCAGCGGGCGTGTGTTCCACAAAATGACCGTGCAAGCCGCGGGGCGCGGACACGATGGACGGAAGTTTCGCGAGACCTGCCAAACGATGGTGGTGAACTCGCACGGCGGACTGCTGCTGCTGAAGCACGAGATCGACAAAGGCGAAATGATCGTGCTGACGAATCCCGACACGGATGAAGAGCAAGAGTGCCGCGTCGTGTTCCTAGGCGAACCCGGCGACAACGGCCAGCGCGTCGGCGTCGAGTTTCTGACACCTGCGCCCCGCTTCTGGGGCTTAGAGTTTGCCGACGGCGTAGTCACCTCAGGGAACGAAGCCGCAGTTTAGCTCGAGGCGCCTCTCCAACGTCGAATGCAAGAACTGAAATTGCGGAAACCTTTTCGGTATGTGCCGGTATCACCAATCTCGGACCGAATGGGTTGTCCAGAAGTCGTAGACCCTTCCTCTAGATCTAAATACTCAAAATATAGTCGCCAAAAGCTATAACAGAGCTGTGTTTCTACAATTGCTGGCTTCCCAAGTGCTGCGTGCGTATCACGCTGGGATGGCAGAGAATGACCTGTATTTGTCATTGCGGCCAACGCCGACGGAGGCTAATTTTTTCATATGAAGAAGCGCGCTGCAGAAAATCGGGCGTCGAGCGCAACCAAGACGATTGTGTTTCTCGGCTTCCCGGAGTCGCAGATCCTCGACATTACGGGGCCGTATCAGGTCTTTGTGCGGGCGGCGGAGATTTACCTGCGCTCGCATCGGGACCGGAAGCCTCCCTACGAAGTCATCCTCGCCAGCACCACGCGGTCCAAAACAATCGTCACGAATTGCGGTTTGAGGCTCACAGCGACTCACACGTTTCGATCGTTGCGTAGGCCGATGCATACGTTGCTGGTCGCCGGCGGAACAGGGGTTGAGAAAGCCTGCCACGAACGGGATTTGATCGCGTGGCTGCGGAAGGTGTCTCCGCGAACGCAAAGGTTGGGGTCCATTTGCACAGGAGCGTTCTTGTTGGCTACGGCCGGGTTGCTGGATGGAAAACGAGCCGCTACGCATTGGAAGTGGGCCGAAGAACTGGCCTGCAGGTTCAAGAAAATCAAAGTGGATCCGGAACCAATCTACATTCGCGACGGCAACGTTTACACAACGGCCGGTGTTCTGGCGGGAATGGATCTCGCATTGGCGCTCGTACAGGAGGATGTGGGAGCGCCGATTGCGCTTGAGGTGGCGCGGGAGCTCGTGATGTATCTGCGCCGCGCGGGCGGGCAGTCGCAGTTCAGCACGGCACTCGCCCTGCAAGCTTCAGACCGGAAGCAGATCGAAGAATTGCGCTGCTGGGCGACGGATCACCTTTCTGCCGACTTGCGCGTTGGGAATCTCGCCAACCGCGCGGGAATGAGTCCGAGGAATTTTGCTCGCGTTTTTGCGAAGGAAGCAGGAGTCACGCCAGCGCGCTTTGTGGAGAGAATTCGCGTTGAATCGGCCAGGCGGCGGCTTCAAGAGTCGAGAGACGATCTGGAGAAGATTGCGCACGACTGTGGCCTCGGTTCGGTCCAGGCGCTGCGACGATCGTTTTTACGCGTTCTCCATGTCGCACCGAGCGAATATCGGCGGCGTTTCTCCGATGCGGCTTGATGGTCCAGCTTTTTAAAGCAAGGACGACGTGTTGCCAATGCTCCATGCAAGCAATCAAAGAAAGGAACGATTTCAAATGAACATGAATAGAAGAGAGCTTTTGCGACAGTCGGCGGTACTTGGTGTTGCGGCGGGGTTCGGCTCCGTCTTACGCGCGAAAGAGACTTCCGTGGACACCGCGATCAATGTGTCTGGCGTCAGGATTTCGCCGCTTCCCGTTCCGGAGGGCGGCAAGTTGCCGGTTGCCCTCGTGCTCGGCAAAGGCGCCGTGGTACTCGACTTCGCGGGGCCGCTCGAAGTCTTTACGGGAGCTACGACCAAGGACGGAAATATGCTGTTTGCGCCTTATATGGTGGCCGTCACGAAAGACCCGGTAACTGTCGGCGTCGGAATGAAAGTGGTGCCCCATCATGATTTCAAATCGGCTCCGCAGCCGAAGGTCATCGTGATTCCGGCGATGAACTTTTCTGCAAAAGACACCGAAATGATCGACTGGATCCGAACGGCGTCGAAAGGCACTGATGTGACCATGTCGGTTTGCAACGGAGCTTTCGTGCTGGCCAAGACAGGCCTGCTCGATGGGAAGAGCGCCACTTGTCATCACGGAGGCTTCTTCGAATTTGCCGTTACGTATCCCAATGTTCATTTGAAGCGAGGCGCGCGATTTGTTGAACAGGGGAATTTGGCTTCAGCGGGTGGAGTCTCTTCGGGTATTGATCTAGCGATGCACGTCGTCGAGCGGTACGTAGGACATGACCGAGCTCTGCAAGTTGCAGATGGGATGGAATATCAGGGCAAAGGGTGGCTGGATCCCAACTCGAATGAGGTCTACGCAAAGATGTCGCCGCGGAACGCAGCGCGTCCTATGTGCGTCATTTGCCAGATGGAAACTGACCGCTCCATCGCCACGAACTACAAGGGCCAAACCTTTTATTTCTGCATGAAAGATCACAAGGATGTGTTCGAGAAGCACACCGATGTGTACGAGCGTTTTCTTGCAGAGGATGCACAAGCCAAGTAGATTGCCTGTGCGGGTCGCCGATTCCCTTCAGGCAGCATCCCTGCACCAAAACGCAGCCATCGAAGTCGAAATTGTCACCAATGATCCCGCTAACTGCCGCTTCTAGTTATAATTAGAAACGGAGGAGTGGGTGAGCGGTTGAAACCGGCGGTCTTGAAAAATTAAATCGCTGGTTCGCTATCTAGTAGAAAATTCAACTAAATCCCTTTGCCAGCTGCAAGATAGCGTCAATCTCGATTTTTTGGATTTGATCCGTTTTTGTTCCGTTTTGCGCCAGTCTTGGTGACAATTTGGTGACAGTCGGTTCGTCCCTCTCGCGCACGTGAGTGTCACACGATCAAGTTTGATCGAAGAGAAAACCATCTCTTGCTAGCAGGCCTGAGACTGCCGCGAAGATTGGCCTCGGAATATAAGTGACAAACGAGCGAAAGGAAGTGCGCCAGTATCTAAACCTGAATCTCCTTCGGGCTGGGGATGTTGTCCTGAGTCGGGAAAAAACTTTGCCATCACGAATGGTAATGGTCGCGACCGGCGGTGCATATTCGCACGCTGCGTTGGTCCACAAACCGATGTTGTGGTTTGAGTCCATTCCTTCAGGGATCGGATATTGCGTCAAAAACCCGACGGCCGGAAGACTCAAAGATGGGACTACGGAACTTTTGATGGATCTTTCCAACTTTGCGCGATTTGGGGTCTTCAGGCATCCGATGTTGGAGCCCCCTCAATCGAAGGCGATTAAGGAAAAACTCGAGAAGCTGCCTGGGATTTTGAAAGGCCTACACGGCAGAGACTACGCAAACTTCGAAAATCTCCTTCAACTGGCTAGAACTCCACTAGCGAAACCAATCGTCCAATCCTTTCCCACGCTAGTGAAGTTTGCAGCTCGCGTTGTTGATAGGAGATTCAAGTTTGTACCAGGGCCCTTCTGCTCGGCCCTTATCGCCGTCCTTCTCACCGATCTCGGAGCAGCCCCGTTTAGCCAACCGAAAGACCCGATGTCAACAGCTCCCAGCGACTTCGCAGACAGATCGTTCTGCTATCTTCGCCAGATTGACGTCGTCGAAGAATTGAATAAGGCCGCAACAGATCGCCTTTGGTTTTATGGACCGGCGGATCACAAGGGAATGGAGAAACTGAAAGTTGAACTTGCTCGCGGTGCGGCTATAAATCGACGTACTTGGGCAAAGAGCACACTAGATCGATTGCAGACCTCATCAGTTTCATTCGAGAAAAGCGAATTGACAGCGATTCTCGAAAAAAATAGAGCGCTTTGCACAAACCTAGAGGACTTTTATCGAAGTGTCTCCAGCGATTTGCAGGATGCTATAAAGAAGCACGAATCCGGGGAAATCGATAAGGGTCTTATCATTTGGGTATGCATGCACGCACGAAATAATCTTCGCCCGACTCGCCTCGCAGGTTCTAATCTATATGAGCTAAAAATGGCACTCCGTAATATCCAAACCGAAAACATAGCAACTCGATTGCGCTGGAGCGAAGCCGATGTTCAAGCTATGAGAGGTTGGCTCATTGAAATGATTCAGGGGATAGAAGCGCTTGAACGTACGCGCGCTCGTCTGCAAAGCGAGGCTTCGAGCCTTTTGGATAAGTTTAGAAACTCAGATTAGCCGATTGGACGAGCGTGGGAATAAGGGCGCGGTCTGCTCTCCGCTTATTTCTTGGTTTCGGTCTTTCCTAAGATCCACAGAAAATACGCTTGGTTCTCTCTGAGCTCCAGTTGCCTTAACTTACGCTCCATGTATATATCACTGATTTTATACAGCGCTCCCCCGGGCCCTAATATGCTGAGTACGTCGGGAGCTGTATGTATGATGCAGTATAAAAATAGCGTAAAGCTCGCGATAACACAGCCAGCTGCGGAAAGTGCCGCCTTAAGATCTGATCTGGCGAAGTCGGATTCCAGTTTTCGGCTTTCGGCCTTGATTCCCCGTTCTATCCGTTTGCAGTCCTTCACAAACTGTTCTGAACCCACGGCCGCGGTCCGAGCCGCTTCAAGATTGTTCAAGAGATAGTCGCGGAAACTACATAGCTGTTCAGGATAGTCGGCCATTATTTGATACAGGTCGTTATATTCGATGTTCTCTAAAGCCGGTAACGTAATGTTGAGAAGCGGGGCAAACGTAGAATCGGAAAGCATCAGGTCGCCGTCAGGAACACCTAAATGCGGTGCGTCGAAAGTTCTTAGCTCAAAAGATTCAGGCATTGGATAGCTTGCGCGACCATCCCAGTATGACGAACTTGAAAAGGAAAAGAGTTCGTTAGTCTCAACCGACTGAACCTGCGGAATATAAGAGAGAGAACCTAAATTTAGGAATTGTTCCGCCTCACGAATCCAACTCTTTAGGCTAGCCATACTCGATGTGAATAGTATGTCTACGTAGAGCGGTCCACTCTTTTGGCCGGAATTTAGATGCGGTCCGTAGTGTATTATGTAGCGCTTAAGCGAAGACAAATCCTCGCTGGTTTCTGCTATTACAGTCTTGGGCGATGCCATTAGCATCTTGCGAGAAGCGGACTTCAGCCCACTGAAGGATCGAAACTTGAGGCCGACCGATCCTGGAAAAATGCTCCCTGGTTCCCCACGTCGAGTGGCATTTGAATTGATAAGGCGCAGAAATGCATCCAAAGACGCTTTTGGTTCCGCGGCGAAGACTTTCTCGATAGGTTCCGCGAAGCTCTCCCTAAATCCGTCGCATGGCCTTCTCCAATAACAGTCCGACACCCCACACCGGTTGGGATTATGGCTGCTCGGCGCCAGTGGCAAGTCTCTTGCGAAGCATGGAGTCTTGGATTCTCTTTGCTGAAGCCTGCGAACGGTCTCGACATATGAAAGTCCTGACAACTCGAGTCCAAGAAATCGCTCAGCGTGACCTATTACGTTGCCTTCAGCGATCTGAGGTCCTTTTCTGTAACTGTCGCACGATTGTTTCCATAAACACGTAGAAGCTCCGCACACCCTTGGATCTTCGCTTTGGTACATTGGCGTGTTAGCTCCATAGCACGGAGTAAAGCCCTCCCATAGTTGAAGTTTTCGAACGGCCTCCAGTTGAGAAAGGCTGCCGAACTCCTTTTCGACAAGCCTCCTCAGAGATACGCCAACGAAGTCGCTATGGATATTCATGAGAAAATCACTGATTGCGCTAGATTGTGTGTTGCGCTACTTCCAGAAGTCAAGAACAAGCGGACACGAACGCCCGCGGGGCATCTCCGAAAATGCACCAAATATGGGGTTGTGGTTACAACAAGCGACCAAAGCAGCCAATAGAGTTGACTGTGACAAGGTCAGGTCTTGACCCTTCGCTTTTGAGCTTTATCCCAATTGAGAGTTAGCTTATCGTAACGTATTAAGGCTAGTAGGCCCGGAAGAGGTGATCTATTGACGACCGGTAATCAGTTTGGTGCCGGGCAGTCCTTGTTGGGGTATTTGTATCAGTGCCGAGTAGCGCTTCTACTGGCATTGCGAAAGACCAAGCGAGATCCAGGACTCCAACTATCAATCGAGCGATTTGACGACGTCTCATTTGACGATGGCGATTCGCCCCTCGAACTCATTCAGACGAAACATCACATGAATAAGGTCGGCTCACTTTCCGACCGGAGTGTCGACCTTTGGAAAACTATTGGCATTTGGTCCGAGGGAATCGCTAACGATCAAATCGAGCCAGCGGTGAATGTTCTAACCTTGCTGACAACTGCGCGTGCCGCCCCAGGTAGCGTGGCAAGTTACCTCCGTAGTCGCGATCGCAACGAAGCAACGGCCCTTAAGATTCTCGAAGGAATCGCTGTTCAAAAAATAGATCCCGCGAATCAAAATAGCGCCGCGTTCGCGAGGTTCAGAAATCTTTCGGAAGGCAAACGCCGTTTGTTAGTGAATTCGATTTATATAGTCGACTCTGCCCCTCAAATTACTGAAGTTCGTAGAGAGATTGAAGACGAAGTTCATTATGCTGCGCCCCCTCAACATCACATCGGCTTTGTAGATCGACTCGAAGGCTGGTGGTTTCGGAAAGTGATTGTTCACCTATCAGGTTTATCGTCCCATCCAATCTTTGGACAAGAAATCGAAGCACAAGTTGAGTATATTCGGGAGCAGTACCAAGCCGAAAATTTGACCATAGATTTTTTCGACGCCGAGCCAATAGACGGTGTCGATGCCGACGGCGACAAGCGACTCTTTGTTGAGCAATTGCGCCTTGTTGCGATTTCCAATCCCCGCATCGCTGATGCGATA
>JAFAZL010000346.1 GCA_019239815.1 Acidobacteriota bacterium | reverse complement strand
CGCGGCGGGCGGCGGCGGAGGCTTGTTGCGGGGAGACGCCACGGTCGGCGTGATCGCGTGCAGACATTTGGAGATGGGATTGGAGTTCGGCGTTGAGGTCGGAACGGTTGTCGTCGTCGCCATTTTTGCGGAACGGGTTCATCGGTGCGCTCCTTGAGCGGTGGGGAAGAAGGGCACGGCGTGCCGTGCCCCTACGAGCATTTGGGAATGTGGCGTGGCGTTATTCATAGCGGAGGGCGGTGAGGGGATCGACGCGCATGGCGCGGCGAGCGGGGACGTAGCTGGCGGCGAGGGCTACCGCGGCGAAAAGAGCGGCGACGGCGGCGAAGTCGAGCGGATCGGTGGCGCTGACTCCGTAGAGGAAGGCGCTGAGGAAGCGCGTGAGCGCTAGCGCGGAGGCGAGGCCGACGAAGATGCCGACGACGGTGAGCGTAAGGCCTTCGCTGACGACGAGTTTGAGGATGTCGGTGCGTTGGGCACCCATGGCGATTCGAATGCCAATTTCGCGCGTGCGCTGGCCGACGAAGAAGGAGATCACGCCGTAGATGCCGATGATGCCGAGGGCGAGTGCGAGCGCGGCGAAGGCGGCGAAGAGAGACGCGATGGAACGCGGCGCAGACGCTGCGCCAGAGAGAATTTGCGGCATGGCTTTAACTTCGCTGACAGGCGCTTCGGGATTGAGTGAGGTGGCGACACCGCGGATGGATTGTTCGAGTTGCGGCGCGGCCGTAGTGGAGCGAAGGATCAAAGTCATTTCGGCGGGGACGCTGCCGTTTTCGAGCGTCGCGCCGGGGCCGAATGGGACGTAGATCATGCCGTCCATCCATGCGGGGATATCGCGACTGAGAGTGTAGCCACGGACGTCGTTTGCGACACCGACGATGGTGGACCAGTTCTCTTCGCCGACGAGGCGGATGTGTTTGCCGACGGCGTCCTGATTGGGGAAGTAGCGGCGAGCGGTGTCGGCGCTGACGATGACCGAGCGTGGGTTGCCCGTGGTGTCGGCTTCATTGAAATCGCGGCCGCTGAGGATCGGGATGCGCATGGAGTAGAAGTAGCCGGGCGAGACGGCGTTCATCCAGAAGAGTGGCGTCACCTTTTGCGCGTCGGGGAGGTAGCCCTCGACCTCGGTGGAGCGCTTTTGCACGCGGCCGCCGAGCGGAAGCGTGCTGATGAGTGAGGCTTCGTTTACGCCGGGGAGAGTGCGAACTTCGCGGAGAAGATCGCGATAGAAGGCGAAGCAGCGGCCTTGATCGGCGCAGAAATTTTCGTTGGGTGTGACGCGCGCGGTCAGGACGTTGTCGGAGCTGAAGCCGGGATTGACGTGGGAGAGGGCCCAGAGGCTGCGGATGAGCAAGCCCGCGGCGCTGACGAGAAGAACGGCGAGAGCGAGTTCGCCGATCACGAGGATGGCGCGGACGCGGCGTCCGGTGGCGAGCGTTGTGCCGCGGCCGCCAGCTTTGAGCGATTCGGTGAGTTCGGTGCGCGAAGAGTGGAATGCGGGCGCGACGCCGGACGCGATGCCGGTGAAGACAATGAGAATTGCGGTGAAGAGGAGGACACGCCAGTCGATCGCGACGGATAGGAGGCCGGGGGTGTCGGCGGGAAGCGTGGATTTGAGAAGCGTTAGACCTGCGTCGGCGAGAAGCAGGCCGAGCACTCCGCCGAAGGATGCCATCAGTACGCCTTCGGTGATGAGTTGGCGAATGATGCGATGGCGCGCGGCGCCCATCGATGCGCGGATGGCGATTTCTTTTTCGCGAACGGATGCGCGCGAGAGCGTGAGGTTGGCCACATTGGCGCAAGCGATGAGCAGGACGAGAACGACGGCGACGAGGAGGATCAGGAGGCGTTCGCGGACGTCGCCGATCAAACCCGTTTGCAACGAGACGGCGGAAATGTCGGAGTTCCATGCTTTTGGCATTTGCCACGGAAATAGAGCGGCTACCTGCGGTTGGAGGAAGCGGATTTCGGTATCGGCTTGCTGCATCGTTGCGCCGGGGCGCAGGCGCGCGATTGTGGGCATATAGTCGCCGCCCCAATAGGTGTGCGCATCGCGTGGATCGATGTTGAGCGGAATCCAGACTTCGGTTTGCGGGGATGGGAAGCGGAAATCGGGCGGCATGACGCCAACGACTTCGCGCTGTATGCCATCAAGCGTGATTTGGTGGCCGATGATGTTGGGATCTGAGTGGAACTGACGCTGCCAAAGATTGTTGCTGAGGATGACGAAGCTGCTTTTGCCAGCAGAGTCGTCGCCGGTGCGGAAGACGCGGCCGAGGGCGGGTTCGGAGCCGAGGATGGAAAAAAGTTCGGCGGAGACGGGCGTGCCGCTAAGTCGAATGGGATCGCCGAGGCCAGTGAGATTGAATTCGTAGCCTTCCGCGTAGGTGGCGATGTCCATCGTCTTGGAGCGTTCGCGGAGAGCGACGAGGCCGCCTTTGGGATACGCGGCGTTGTTGAGGCTGATGAGTTCTTTGGGATGCGCGTAGGGGAGCGGGCGAAGCAAGATGCCGTTGACGAGGCTAAAGATGGCGGTGTTGGCGCCGATGCCGAGAGCGAGCGTTAAGACGGCGATGATCGTGAAGCCGAGATTGCGGCGCAGGAGTCGAGCGCCGTGGCGCACGTCTTGCGTGAAGTCTTCGAGCCAGCGGCCGCGCCACTGATCGCGGGTGACATGTTCCACGAGGGCGACGTTGCCGAAATCGCGGCGTGCGGCTTCGGCGGCTCGTTCGCGTGAGGCGCCGCGGTCCTGGTGATCGCGGGCGGACATTTCGAGATGGGTGGCGATTTCCTGCTCGAGAGAGTGTTGTTTCTCGTCGTTGCGATTGTTGGACGATTTCATTATCGAGACCTCGAAGAGAAGCGAACGGATCGAACTTGCGGACATGGGGCGCAGCGTGCTGCGCCCCTACATGAGGCGAGCGGGGCAGTGTGCGCGAAATGGTTATTCATGGCGGAGGGCCACCATGGGATCGACTTGCATGGCGCGGCGTGCCGGGATGTAGCAGGCGGCTAGGGCGACCGCGGCCAGTAACGATGCGACCGCGATGAATGTAAATGGATCGCTCGCGCTTACACCGAAAAGCATCGCGCTCATCAGGCGGGTGAGCGCGAACGATGCAGCGATGCCGACAACGACGCCTCCGGCGGCGAGTTTTCCACCTTGACTCAGGATCATGCGCATCACGGCTGGGCGGCTTGCTCCGAGAGCCATGCGCAGACCGATTTCGCGGGTCTTCTGGCCGACGACGTAGGAAATCACGCCGTAGATACCGATGCTGGAGAGGAGCAACGCGAGCCCGGCAAAGGAGGCGAGCAAGATCATCGAGAAACGCCGCGCTGCGAGACTGGCGGTGATCACGCTATCCATGGTCTGGACGTTGTAGACAGCTTGATCGCTGTTAATTTCGCGACTGGTACGGCGCAGGGAATCGACGAGTTGCTCGGTCGGAAGCGCGCTGCGGACAGCAAGAAATGTTCCGCCGCCACCCGGCACACCCACGATGTAGTCATCAGGCATTTGCACGCAAGAAAGGTAGATTTGCGCGCGAAGCTGCTCATTCAGATCGGAATCGAGTCCCCACTGGTTCACGTGGCCGACCAGGCCGACGATCTCGACCACGACGTCATGGTTCTCCATCAAGTTGAGATGTGCCATGTGGATGCGCTTGCCGATCGGGTTTTCTCCAGCGAAATATTTGCGGGCAAATTCTTCGTCCACGACGGCTACGAAAGGAGAATGCTCGTCGTCGTGAGGGTTAAAGAAGCGGCCACGAATGAGTGGAATCTTCATCACGTTGAGATAGTCGGGCTGAACGACATAATTGAGCGTCCACTTCATGTCACTTTCGGTGGCTGGCTTCGGGTTGCCATCTATCCAGAAGAGTTGTTCGTCGTCGCTGCTCATCGGAAAAGCGGCCCAGGATTGAGAGGCGGCGTCGACGCCGGGGATGGAGGCGAATTTTCGGTCGAGGTCGCGCACCTGACTTCGAATCGCATCCGCCGAAGCACCGAGAGTGGAGGGCGGCAATGCGAGTCCGAAGGTGATGACATTGGCGGGATCGAACCCGGGATCGGTTCGCCACAAGACGACGAGGCTGCGGACCATGAGTCCAGCACCGACCAGAAGCACGAGCGCCATCGCCATTTCGGCGACAACGAATACGCCCTGCGCGCGATTTCGCGAACCGCTTCCGCCACGGCCGCCCTCTTTGAGCGTGTCGTGCAGATGCGGATGAGAAATCCTAAGCGCTGGAACGATGCCGAAGAGGATTCCGGCGAGCAGGGAAATTCCTACGGTGAAGAAGAGGACGTTGCCATCGATTCCGATTGCGGCTGCACGCGGGAGTTGAACCGGGAGGACCTGGACAGCGGCGTGCGTGGCTGTTTGAGCGATGAACAGGCCAAGGATGCCGCCGCTCAATGCGAGCAGCAGACTCTCGGTGAGGAGTTGGCGTACGAGACGGCCGCGGCCGCCCCCTAGCGCAACGCGGATGGCGAACTCACGCGTGCGACCGGTGGAGCGTGCGAGAAGGAGATTGGCGACGTTGGCGCAAGCGATCAGGAGGACAAAACCGACAGCGCCGAGCAGAACGAGCAGGACGCGTTGCACGTCGCCGAGCATTTCCTTGCGGAAATCGACGAGCGTGGCGCCGATGCCTTTGTCTTCCGCGGGATAGGCCTGCGCGAGATTGTCGGTGACGCGCTGCATGTCGGCGGTGGCTTGTTCGAGAGTGATCCCGGGCTTGAGACGGCCGACGCCGTGAATGCCCAGGCCGGCTTCGCGCTTGTTGAGAATCGGATTGTTCCACTGGCCGATGGGAGCGTAGACATCGACGGGAAACACGGCGACGCGCTGGAAGAGGTCGAAGTTTGCGGGGGCAACTCCGACGATGGTGTAGGCTTTGCCGTCGAGATTCAGAGTTCTGCCGATGGCGTCTGGTGAACCGGACAATTTGCGTTGCCAGAAATTTGCGCTGACGAGGACCAAAGGTGGCGCGCCGATTTCGTCTTCGCCGGGACCGAAGAAGCGGCCGATCACCGGTGGCACGCCCAGGAGCGGAAAAAAGTCGGAAGAAATGAATTGGGCGCGGATTTCCTCGGCTTCGCCCAGGCCGGTGAGCGTGAAGCTGGTGCCGCGCATGACGGCCATTGACGAAAAGCTGTGGTTGTCGTGCTGCCAGTCGCGGAAGTTGGGGTAAGAGATCGAGCCGGCGCGAAAATTCGGTTTGCTCTCGTGAAGCATGACGAGCTGTTCGGGATGCGGGTAAGCAATGGGATTGAGCAGGACGGCGTTGACGACGGAGAAGAGGGAGGTGTTGGCGCCGATGCCGAGAGCGAGCGTCAGAATGGCAATGATGGTGAAGCCCGGGCTTTTCCGCAGTGTGCGAATAGCGAAGCGGAGATCTTGCAGGAATTCGTCAAACCAACGGCCGCGCCATTGATCGCGCGTTACGTGTTCGACGAGCGCGACATTGCCGAATTCGCGGCGGGCAGATTGCGCTGCTTGCTCTGGCGATTCACCGCGATCCTGGCGGTCTTGCTGCGACATGTTCAGGTGTGAAGCGATTTCCTGCTCGAGCGCTCGCTGTTTTTCGTCGTCGCGATTTTTCCGTGTTGTCATCGAAGGCCTCGAGTGTGAACAGAAATCGTTAGTCGTGGCGAAGAGCGACTATAGGGTCGACTCTCGTTGCGCGAAGCGCGGGAACCAAGCACGCGGCGGCGGCGACAAGGAGCAAGATGCAGGCGACGCCGCTGAACGTCAGGGGGTCGGTCGCGCTGATGCCGTAGATAAGAGTTTCGAACAAGCGTGTGAGAGCGATAGCCGCCGCGATTCCGACGGCAATACCAGTGAGAGCCATTTTCACGCCGTTGGCTAAGACCAGACGGAGCACGTCGCCGCGACGGGCGCCCAGCGCCATTCGCAGACCAATTTCGTGGGTGCGCTGGCCAACGACGTAGGAGATAACGCCGTAAATTCCGATGCTCGACAGCACCAGAGCCAGCGCGGCAAACACGGCCAGCAGAATCATTACGAAGCGCCGCGAGGCGAGCGAGCGCGCAATGACATCGTCCATGGTCACTGCTCGAAACAGGACTGCCTTACTGTTGAATTTGCGGATGGCGTCGCTAATGGAAGCGGCGAAGGTATTTGATGGTGTGTGGGTGCGAACCATATAACCGGTGAGCGGCACCCAGGCTTTGGTCAGATCATCGGGCAACTGGAGCGCGGAGGCGTACAACTGCGCCTGGGTGCGGGAATGGGCACTGTCTTCATCCAGGCCGAACTGCTTTACGTGTCCGACAACGCCGACGATTTCGAGCTGTTTGTACGCGAGGTCGAAATTCAGATGCTTGCCGATAGGATCGTCGCTGCCGAAGTGCATGCGAGCGAAGTCTTCGTCGATGACGCAAACACCGGAAGCATTGGCGTCGTCATGCGCGGTGAGGAAACGTCCCCGTAAGAGCGGAATTTTCGCGACCTGCAGATAATCGGGGCCTACGAGATACCACACCGTGTTGGACAGCGCATTGGCTGTCGGCTTCGGTTGACCCTCGACCCAGAAGTCGAGGCCATACCTTTCGCCCATAGGGAATGCGGCGTTCATAAGCGAAACCGACTCGACACCGGGAACGGCAGCAATTTTTTCGGTGAGTTGGCGAAGGTTGGCGCGAACTTGGGTTGCGTCGCCGTCGGCGACGGAAGGCGGCAAACCAACGTTGAAGCTGAGCACGTTGTGCGGGTCGAAGCCTGGATTCGTGCTCCAGAGGCCCACGAGAGTGCGCAGGCTGAGCCCCGCGCAAATCAGGAGCACCATCGTAAGGGCCATTTCGGCGATGACAAAGATAGCTTGCGTGCGGTAGCGGGCGCCGCTCCCACCGCGACCCCCTTCCTTGAGAACTTCTTGCACAATGCTATGCGCGGTTTTGAGAGCGGGGGCGAGACCAAATACAAGTCCAGCAAAGAGAGAGACGATCAGAGTGAAGAGAAGGACGCGCGGATCGATACGAACATTGCCGGCGCGCGGCAAAGTGTTCGGAAGCACGGCGAGCGCGGCTCTGGTTCCCCACGCGGATAAGAGCAAACCCAGACCGCCTCCGGCAGTCGCCAATAGCACGTTTTCCGTCAACAGTTGGCGGATGACGCGGACCTGGTTTGCGCCTAACGCGGCGCGAATTGCAAACTCTCGAGCGCGTCCGGTCGAGCGAGCCAGAAGCAGATTGGCGACGTTCACACATGCAATCAGCAACACAAATCCAACCGCGGCGAGGAGAACCAACAGGAAAGGCCGGATGTTTTGAACCATCTCCTGCTTCAATGGCGTGACGTGAATGCCGCTGCCTTTGTCCGTGTCGGGATAGGCGACGGCCAGGTTGCGCGCCATTCGATTCATGTCTTCACGAGCCTGAATCAGCGTGATGTTCGGTTTCAGCCGGCCGACGGCATAGACTCCGGGGTGGAATTTGCGATCCTGCATCCATGGATTTTTGTCGGCGCCGATCGGAGTGTAGACATCGCTCAGGCGAAATGCGATGTTCTCGCAGCAAAAATAGAATCCCTGGGGAAGTACTCCGACAACGGTGTAGTCCGTGCCGTCGAGGTTGATAGCTTTTCCAACGATGTTCGGGGAGCCGGCGAATTTCGTTTTCCAGAATCCGCCGCTGAGGATGACAGCGGGCGGTCCGTTCAATTGATCCTCTGCAGGAGACAAATCTCGGCCGAGGACGGGAGCAATGCCGAGGGTGCGGAAGAAGGTGGACGAAACTTCCGTTACGGAGACGCGCTCGGGTTCGCCCTGACCGAGGAGATTGGCGCTAATCAGTGATTCATAAGCGGCGAGCGACGAGAAGGAATGATTGTCGCGCATCAAGTCGACAGCGTCGGGATAAGAAAGCCAGGTTTCCAGCGAGGTGTCCGTGCCGTTGCACACTGTGACCAATTGCTCGGGCTGCGGATACGGCAGGGGATTGAGAAGCACGCCATTCACAACGGAAAATAGCGCGGTATTCGCGCCGATGCCGAGGGCGAGCGTCAGGATGGCGATGGCGGTGAAGCCGGGGCTTTTGCGCAGAGTGCGGATGGCGAAGCGGAGATCTTGCCCAAATTCGTCGAGCCATCGGCTGCGCCATTGGTCACGCGTGACGTGCTCAACGAGGGTGACGTTGCCGAACTCGCGGCGTGCTGCCGCGGCGGCATTGTCGGGAGTCGCGCCGCGATCCACCAAGTCCTGGCGCGCCATCGCCAAGTGCGATTGAAGTTCGTCGTCCAATTCTTTCCGCCGGCGCTGGTTGAAAAAATTCACGGCATTTTTCTCCCGGAGCTATTCGTAGCGCAACGCGATGATGGGATCGACTTGCATGGCTCGGCGCGCGGGAAGATACGACGCGGCAACCGCGACGATCATCAAGAGCACGGCCACTGCGGAGTACGTCAGTGGGTCCGTGGTGCGAACGCCGTAGAGCAAACTGGCCATCAGACGCGTCAGTGCGAGCGCGCCGGCCAACCCTGCCGCGACCCCGATCAACGCGAGTCGCGTTCCCTGGCCGACGACCAGGCGTAAGACTTCGGTTCGCCGCGCCCCCAGCGCCATACGAATTCCAACCTCTCGTGTGCGCTGCGAAACGGAGTAGGAAATCACACCGTAGATTCCGATTGCGCCCAAGGCCAAGGCGAGTGTCGCGAAGATCGCGAACAAAGAAGCGGTCGAACGCGGGCCGGACACAGCTTCCTGCACCCATTGGTGCAGCAATTCGACCTGGGTGACAGGTACGTCTCCTTGCAGCCCGGAGACAATTTTCTCTAACTCGCCCGCGAGTTGTGCTTGGTCGCCGGAGGTAAGCACGACGAGAGTCATCGCAGCCGGAGCCGCTTCTGGGCCGGCGCCCTGGATCGCGTGCGGCCCGTACGGCGTGTACACCTCGCCATCGATCCATTCGGGCAAGTTGCGCGTCATGTTGAGTTCGCGGACGTCGCCGACAACGCCGACGACCGTCCACCATTCATTCATCCAGTGCGCCTTGAAGTGTTTTCCAATCGGGTCTTGGCCCGGCCAGAAACGTTCCGCGGCGGACTTGGTGATTAACGCAACGCGCTGCGCATTTTGTGAGGAGTCGCTGTCGACGAAGTTGCGACCTTGCAGCAGGGGGATTTGCATCACGCGCAGGTAGTCGGAGGTGATCACGCGCTCGAAGATAATCGGGACATCAGCCCCGGCGGGCCTAACCACACCTTCGACATCGGATGGGAAGTTCTCGCCTAACGCGCTGAGCGGCAGGCCATTGACCGCGGCGACATTCTTGACGCCCGGCAAGCTGCGCACGCGGTCGAGCAGATCGCTGTAGAAAGTCTGGCAGCGTCCTGCCGCCTGGCAGAAAACCTGGTTCGGCGTGATGCGCGCTGTCATCACGGCTTCCGGCTGGAAGCCGGGATTGGAGTGCGAAAGATTCCATAAACTTTTGACGAGAAGACCCGCGCCAATCACCAGCACTACGGAAATGGCGACTTCGGCGATGACCAGGGTTTGGCTCATACGAGTGCTTCCGTACGCGACGCCGCGATCGCCGCCGGTCTTCAGCGCTTTATTGGGATCGAGACGTGTGGCTCCCAGTGCCGGAGCGAGGCCGAAAAGGATTCCGGTGAGGATGGAGAGCACCGCGGTGAAAGCGAACACGCGCGAATCGACGGTCACGTCGGCGAGGCGCGGCATGTCGGCCGGCAGCGTGGCTTTCAAAATCGAAAGGCCATACCCGGCGGCCAAAAGGCCCAGCGCGCCGCCAACTACAGCGATCAACAGGCTTTCGCTGACGAACTGACGAGCGATTCGCCAACGGCTGGCACCGAGTGCAGTACGCAGGGCGATTTCTCTTTGTCGCGCGGCGGAACGAGCCAGTAGCAAATTGGCGACGTTTGCGCACGCGATGAGGAGCAGAAGACCCACGGCGCTCAGCAGGACCAGGAGTGTGGGGCGCACGTCGCCCACGATGGATTCCTGAAGCGGCACGAGTTGCGATTTCAACCAACTATCGGCAGGGATGGGCCACGCGAACGCCGCCAGGATATTCGGACGGAGCGTGGCCATCTCGGTGCGGGCTTGTTCCAAAGTCGCGCCGGGTCGCAGCCGCGCGGTGATGGGCATGTAGCTGTCGCCCCAATACTCTCTTGTTTTTCGCGGATCGAGACGAAGCGGGACCCACAGTTCAGTTTTGGGCGATGGATAGCGGAAGTCCGCCGGCATCACGCCGACGACCCGGCGGCTTTCGCCTTCGAGGACGATCGAACGCCCGATGATGTTCGGATCGCTGCCGAAGCGGCGCTCCCACAAGGAATGGCTGAGCACGACGACGTTGTCGTTGCCGGGCTGATCTTCGCAGTTTTGGAATGTCCGGCCGATGGCGGCTTGGGATCCCAGCACTTGGAACCAATTTGCAGAAACCGAAGTGCCGGTGAGGCGCACGGGCAGGTCCGTGCCAGTGAGATTGAATTCGGCGTTCGAGTTCGCGATCACGTCCATGGTTTGGCTTTGATCGCGCATCAGGACGAACGCGCCCTTGGGGTAGTAGGTCGTCGTGCCTACGAGTCGCGCAGGGTCTCGAAAGGGCAGCTGCCGCAGGAGCACGCCGTTGACGATGCTGAAAATTGCGGTGTTCGCGCCGATGCCCAGCACCAAGGTGAGTACCGCGATCGTTGCGAAGCCGGGATTCTTGCGCAGCGTGCGGATGGCGAAACGGAGATCTTGCAGAAATTCCTCGAACCAGCGGCCACGCCATTGATCGCGTGTGACGTGTTCGACGAGGGCGACGTTGCCGAATTCGCGGCGAGCAGACTGCGCGGCTTGTTGCGGGGATTCGCCGCGATCCTGACGGTCTTGCTGCGACATTTGTAGATGCGAGGCGAGTTCTTCCTCGAGCTCGCGGTGTTTGCTCGACTTGCTGGATTTGTCCGGTTCGTCGTCGTGATTCAAGGGAGATTTCATGCTTCGCTCTCCTTTTTGGCGGGTTCGAGGACGCCGGAGATGGCGTCGGTGAGCTGCGCCCACTTCGAGCGTTCGGACAAGAGCCGTTTTTTGCCGGCGACGGTAAGTCTATAGACGCGGACGCGCTGTTTGTTCTCGGAGGTTTTCCAGTCGGCGGAGATCCACTTTTGGCGTTCGAGGCGATGGAGGGCGGGGTAGAGCGAGCCGGTGTCGACCTGGAGGATGTCGCCAGAGTTGAGCTTGATGGCCTGGCTGATGCCGTAGCCGTGTTGCGGGCCCCAGCGAAGGGTTTGGAGGATCAAGAGGTCGAGCGTGCCTTGCAGGAGCTCGATGCGGTTCTGATAGCGGTTCGGCGCCAAGTTTTTTCCTCCGGGAGGTAGAGAGCCTACATCCCTGCATGTAGGACGTCTACACCCCTCGAATGGTCTGCATGGAGGATGCCGAATTTTTGAAAATTTGGAACGGATTGGAGGGAAAGCGGTTAGCTTGGGGGCTCGACTTCGTTCAGCGTTGTGAGAATGACCGATTGTGGGACGGAGCGGGACGGAAGCGGACAGTTCGCGGTGCGTGGATACGGTTAGGTGCGGCGTACGTTGAGATCCTTCGGCGCCTTACGGTCGCGCTCAGGATGACAACGGGGGTGATGTGTGGCGCCATGTTGACAGCGGCGCGATAGGATGGGAGCGAGAACCGGTGCTGAGAGGTTTGGGAAGATGACGCTGTGAAACGATTGCGGGTGATTGCGACGTCGCTGGTGTTGATTGTTGTTGTCGCGTTTGTGGCGCGGTTGGGGTTCGCGGTTAGCCAAGCGCGGAAGATTCCGGATGCGGCGCTGGCGCATGTGCCGTTCGAGAACGAGACCGGGAGCATTGCGCAGGCGATTGCGACGGGGCAGGGTTACAGCAATCCGTTCGCGCGGAACACCGGGCCAACTGCATGGTTGACGCCGGTTTATCCGTGGCTGGTGGTTTTGGCGTTCAAGATTTTTGGCGTGTTTACGATTCGCGCGTTTTATTTTCTTGTGTTCCTCAACATTGTGTTTTCTTCGGTGGCTTGTGTGCCGTTGTATGTAGTGGGCAGGCGCATCGCTGGTATCGGAGTTGGCGCTGGTGCCGCTTGGCTATGGGCGATTTATCCGAATGCGGTGATGACGCCGTTCGAGTGGATTTGGGACACGTCACTGGCGGCGCTGCTGTCAGTGGCGGTGCTGTGGGCGACGATGCGGCTGGCGGAGTCGCGCGGGATGCGGGATTGGTGCTTGTACGGTTTGCTGTGGGGATTTGTGCTGATGACGAATCCGTCGCTTGGGTCGCTGCTGCCGTTGCTGTTGGGATGGGCGGCGTATCGCGCGTGGCGGAAGAGTCCGGCGCGTGCCGCCGGTCGCGAATGGTTGTTACAGCCGGGTGTGGCACTTGTGATTGCGATTTTGTGCTGCGTGCCGTGGACGATTCGGAACTACGCGGTGTTCCACCGATTCGTGCCGCTGCGTTCGAACTTTCCGCTCGAGCTTTACATCGGCAATAACGAGAACTATGACGACGTGCACCCGCGATATCCCGGAATGGTGACGAAGGACCGCGAGACGTGGCGCTACATCAAGATGGGCGAGACGCCGTTCATGGACGAGGAGATGCGGAAAGCGGAGAAATTCATTTTTTCACATCCACGGGTCGAGACGATTTTGTTTTACGAGCGGTTCATTGCGTTTTGGGGAGGGATTCCGAATCCGATCGACAAATTTGTGGCGACGGATTCGTGGCTGGTCAGGAGCCTGATCCTGTGCGCGATGATTTCAGGAGTTGGGGTACTGGCGGGAATTGCCGTCCTGGTCTGGAAGAGAAGCGAGTTCGCGTTTCCGCTCGCGGTCTGTCCGGTGGTTTTCCCCTTTTTGTACTACGTCACGCACACATCGCTGCGGTACCGGCACCCGATTGATCCTGAAAACCTGTTGCTCACGGCGATTGCCTG
>JAFAZL010000204.1 GCA_019239815.1 Acidobacteriota bacterium | reverse complement strand
AGTCGTAGTAGCTGACAAAATACTCACCGCATTCCCGGGAAAGAACGACTTGAACTCGTGGTACAGCTGCGCCGCCAGCGGTTTGGTGTGCGCTAGCACGAGGGCTGGCCGATCCAGCGCCTCGATCACCTTCGCCATCGTGAACGTCTTACCCGACCCGGTCACGCCGAGCAGAACCTGGTCCTTGTCCCCCGCTTCGAGACCACGAACAAGCTGATCGATGGCGGCCGGCTGGTCGCCGCGCGGCTGATAGTTGCTGCGGAGCTTGAATTTCACGGGATGCGTCTCCTGCTGGCCCGATGGGCAATGGTGAAACCTACATTATACGCCTGATGGCAAGTGGTTGACCTACGGGCCATTCAACGCGGGAAAGTGGTCAGTTTGCAGGTGGGGTAGCCGAGGTGCTCAGCGGCGAATTCGCGATTCGAAAAATCTCAGTGTCGCTCTTGGCGTTGATGTCATAGTGAACGCGATTCGAATTGTCCGCCTTCGCTATCGTCACCGACATTTTCTGATCTGCGTGATCTGAAGAGCGAACGAGTAGCCCTGTTTGCGTCGAGACAAACAGCAGCGTCTTGTTGCCGCCCGAGGCCGTACCGCTCGTCAGCAATTGGTGCAACTTGTAGTCCTCCGGCGTCGCGTCTTTGGTCGATGACCGCTGCTTTAGCGTCGCCATAGTTTCGATCACGGCGCAAGTCTCCGGCACCTGTTGCGGATGCGCGGCCGCGACATCGCCCTCCACCGTCAGTTCCGAGATGTGGCAAAGCTCGTCGCGCAAATACGTCGATTCACGCAGCCAAGTCAACTTCGCGATCGGAGCAGGCGAACTCTCAGGCTCTTCTGTTTTCCATTTCTGCCCAATTCGAATGCCGCCCTCCGGAAGCGCCGCCGAAGCCGCGAATCGAGCGACCCACTCCTTCCACGCCTGCTGCTGTTCGGGGAAGAGTAAGTCGAGGCCTTTGATCTGCTCGACCCGTCCATCTTGCTCGATCGTGAATTCAATCGAAACACCTTTCGGGTCTTGTCTCTGCACCTGATCCGGCAGCGTCGGCAAATCCCTCGGAACAGTAAGCTGCGTCGCGGAATTCAAAACCTGAAAATACGTTCGAGCGTGAACAGTCTCGCGTGAACCTTGCCTTTCGGCGGCGATGACTTCCAGGCGAAGCAAGGCGCGGACATTCGTCTCTGTGCCGGATGGCGACTGCGGCGTCGAAGTCGCAACCGTACTTTTCGTCGTGGCGCTCTTATCGGCGTGATACGAGATTTGATAGGTCAGAACTTGCCCTGCGACCAGTTTTGGAGACAGTACGACGCGATCATTCGCGGGAGGCTTCGCGCCCGACACTCCGACATTCGCGCATGTGGCACTAAGTACAACGGACGTCATCGCGAAGCCGGCGAATTTGCGTTGCAAAAACATGCTGACAGTCTTAGTTGGAGTTTGGCGGTATTGTGGTTGCCTGGGCCGTCTTCGAACGCGCTGGTTCATACTTCAAATAACGATCAAAAAACTCGGCTTCCGCCTGATACGCGCCGAGCCAATCCCGGTGCAGCAACAAATCGTGAATCTCATCCGGAAAAATGAGTTGCTCGATCGTCACTCCACCTTTCGCGCGCAGCCGCGCAATCAGATCGACGGTCTGCGTGAAATACACGTTGCGATCGTCATCGCCATGGATAAACAGCACCGGCGACTTCCACGTATCAACCGCGCTGACCGGCGAAGATTCGTGCGCCTGCTTCGTCAAATCCGGTGAAATATTCTTCCCGTCCCAGTTGTCGGTCGGCCAGTCATGAACTCCGTGAAAATCCACGCCCGCCGCAAAAATGTCGGAATTGTGCGCAAGCCCCATCGCGGTAAGAAATCCACCGTAACTCCCACCCCACAAACCGACGCGGGATGCATCCACATCAGATCGCGCCTGCAAAAACTTCCCCGCCGCAACCACATCACGATATTCCGTCGCGCCCCTCCCCGCTCGCCCCGGCGCTTCGCGAAACGCGCGCCCATATCCGATGCCACTGCGATAATTCACGCTCAACACCACATAGCCATGGTTCGCAAGATACTGGTTCATCGCATAGGCGTTCGAGTAGTAGTACATGTAGTGCCAGCCCAGCAGCATCTGCCGCATCGACCCGCCGTGCATAAAAACCAACGCCGGATGCTTCTCGTTTGGCTTACCATCTCTGGGCACAAAGAGCTGGCCGTGCACGTCGACGCCATCGGCCGCCTTGAAGATCACCTGCTCCGGCGTCACAAGTTCGTCACCAGGAAATTCCTTTGGTCTCGTCGTTAGCGGGGTATGAAGGCGAACCAGGTGGTTCTTGCTGTATTCCTGACTGACATCCATGCTGAACGGAATCGACAGATCTTCACGCCCCACTGCCGCCGGATTTTCTGCGTCCGATGAGATGAAGACAAAATCCTTCCCGTTCGCCAGAATTGCCGGGCTCCATTCGATTCCCCTTCCGCCACTCTGCTGACTGATACTGCCTCCCGCGACCGATACCGTCCAGAGATGCCGGCGATCAATGTCTCCGCAATTCGAATTGAAAATGACCGTTTTACGATCCGGTGAGAACGACCACTGCTCTACCTCACACTCTCCGGGCGTGAGTAATTTTGGCCTGCCCCCTTTCGCCGAAAGCGCGTAAAGATGCTTCCAGCCATCCTCCTCGCTCGCGATCACGAGATGATCGTCCGCCGCCCAATACAGGACGCCTCCGCCGGTATCATCGGCCATATACGGAAACGAGCCGTTCGGATCGGTAGGGCTGCGCCAGATTTCGTGGGCAGGTAGAGCAGGAGTGCCAACCGTCGCATCCCCCATCCAAATTGCCCACGGATGCGGCCGATCTGGCTCAATGAAATAACCCGTTGGGGTGTCGCGCCGCTCAGCCGGACGCCGCACAAACGCAATGCGCTTGCCGTCAAGCGACCACGTCGGATTCGAATCCGAATCAACACTGGGCGAGAGATAGCTGATTGTCTTCGCAGCGACGTTGTAGATTGCGATGAAACTGTGATCCCCTCGCGACGACACAAACGCCAGCCGCGACCCGTCCGGCGACCAATCTTCCGAATGATTCTGCCCACGCACAACAAGCTGCGTAGGCTTAACGGACCCACCGGTCAGCGCTGCGAGATAAATTTCCTCGTCCCGAATGTACGCAACCATCCCCTGCGGAGAAATCTTCGCCGAGTGCCCCTCATCGATCTTGCGAGGTTCCCCGCCGCTGAACGCGATCGACCAAACCGCCTGCGTTGCGCCCGCCGGATTGCTCGTCGGATTCGGCGACTGGCCCGCCGAATTCTTCTCTCCGCCACGCGTGTAGACAATCGTGTTCCCGTCTTCGGAGAAACTCACCTGGCCCAACTCCTGTCCATCATCTTGCAGATATGAAGTCAGCCGGCGAGCCTCAAACTTTGGTGCTTCGGCCACCCATATGTTGCGCTTCCCGTTGTCGTCGAGCGTCCATGCCACGCGATTCGCTTTCTTAGCGGCGACGAGATCGGCGGCAAATGGCGCCGAGAGCACCTGCTCCAGAGTGAAGGACTTTGCGGGCTGAGACTGCGCCTGAGTTTGCGCGTTCAGCCTGACCGTAACCATGAATTGCGTAGCGACAAACGAGACGAGAGAAAGCGAAAAAAGTAAATTCCGATGTTTTGTCATTCGAATGTTTCGAACCTCGATTCAATCCGCAGGCTGATGCGCCGCCGTATTCTCTACGGACACCCGCGGGATGTCGAGGGGCCCGGAAATCTTCAAAATTTGCCCAGGCTCTATAGTGCGAATCTCGCGCCGACCGTCGCCATTCGTTTGAATCGTTAAATCGGCGTCGCGGCCAAAGCTGACCGTGCCTTTCACAAGCGTGGCCTCGCGTCCTGACTCCAGCCGCAGCCCCGCCAGCACAATTCCGCGATCGCGCAGCGTGAACGTACCTTCGCCTGCGGTCCAGCGCGACTCGCCTGGGCGAGGCTCGCCCTCTGCAACGCTCGCATTTACATCCCAGCCGCGAAACTCGATATTGCGCATCCGCACATCGCCGCGCCCAGTCAAGCGAGCCAACAACTCATCGCGGCCAACGCCCTCCGTGGTGAAATGGACCGTCCCGCTCGTCGTTCCTGCAAACCGCTCCGTCGC
>JAFAZL010000173.1 GCA_019239815.1 Acidobacteriota bacterium | reverse complement strand
AACGTCGTCGCCACCGATGCCAAAAAGCAATCCAGCGAATTCAGCGACACGTTCAAGTTCACGCTCGTCGCGCAGGGCAAGACCCAGGAAATGGTGCTCGAGACTCAGGACACGCAGCTTCACGGCCGCGTCGCCGAAATCATCGGCCGCACCGAACCGGGCGCCGCGCTGATCGTGAACGGGCAAACAGTGCCGAACATTGCGCCGGACGGCAGCTTCCGCTATTTCACCGATCCGCTGACGCCGGGCGAGCATACGATTGTGGTGATCGGCCAGAATCGCCGCGGTGGGACGGCGAAGCAGCAAGTGTCGATCGTGGTTCCGCGCTAACGCGGGTGCCCGCGCAAGCTGAGCGGTAGTGACTTGCAGCATGCGGGCCGATGAAAGAGATGCAGTGGCGCAATTCGCATCATGGCGCCGAGTCTGTGGGCGACCGAACGCGGCAATTCTCGCGGGTCGTGACGGTCGGGGACAATTGGATCGCCTTTTGGTCTGAAGCAGCGCGTTTCCCGGGCAGCGGAGAGAAATCTCCGCGGAGGATCGAGGGATGAATAAGAACGGTTACAACCTCAGGTCGGTGTTCAGTCTGTTTTCGTCCGACCTGGCGATCGACCTGGGCACGGCGAACACTCTGGTTTTCTCGCACGGCAAAGGCATCGTCGTAAACGAACCATCCATTGTGGCCATCAACAAGGCGACGGGTGAAGTTGTCGCGGTCGGCAAAGACGCAAAGGATATGCTGGGCCGCACGCCGGGCAACGTGGTCGCCATCAAACCAATGAAAGACGGCGTCATCGCCGATTTCAAAGTCACCGAAAAAATGCTGACGCACTTCATTCAGAAGGCGCACAACCGGCGCGTTCTGGTGCATCCGCGCATCGTTATTGGAGTTCCGAGCGAAATTACCCCGGTGGAAAAGCGCGCCGTGCAGGACTCGGCTTATCGCGCGCGTGCCAGCGAGGTTTATCTCGTCGAGCAGGCGATGGCTGCTGCCATCGGCGCTGGTCTCCCTGTCGATGAACCGTCCGGAAACATGGTCGTTGATATCGGCGGCGGCACCACCGACATTGCGGTCATTTCGATGAGCGGTATCGTCTATTCGCGCTCAGTCCGCGTGGCCGGCAATGAAATGGACGAGTCGGTCATGCAATACCTCAAGCGCAAGTACAACCTGCTCGTCGGCGAACGCACCGCGGAACAGATCAAAATGGAAATCGGCTCCGCCTACCCGCTGGAAAAGCCGCTCACGATGGAAGTCAAAGGCCGCAACCTCATCGAAGGCGTGCCGCGCACGGTTACCATCGACGACAGCGAAATCCGTGAAGCGCTCGGCGAATGCGTCGCGACAATTTTGAACGCTGTGCGCGTGGCACTTGAGCGCACGCCTCCCGAACTTTCCGCCGATATCAGCGATCGCGGCATCGTCCTCACAGGCGGCGGCGCGCTGCTGAAAAATCTCGATAAGCGCATTCGCGAAGAGACCGGGTTGCCGGTTTCCATCGCCGACGATCCATTGGCATCCGTCGTGCTCGGTACCGGCAAGATGCTCAGCGACTTCAAACTGCTGCGTCAGGTCAGCATCGACTAGGTTTCGAAAAAGTAGGCTTCGACGAGGACACTAAGTCGCGATAGGAAGGAACGAGTTTCGAGTTTCGAATTTCGAATTTCGGGGTTTTACGATTTTCCAATTTCAAGTTTCCATTTTCTAACACCATGGTAGCGATTCCCTCACGCCACAAAAGTTTGTTCCTGCTGATCGGCGTCGTCGTGCTGCAGGTGCTGTTTCTCGCCATCCAGATTCGGCGCGATTCGCAGGGCCGGCTGATCCGCGTGTGGACGGTCGGCGCGGTTACGCCGTTCGAACGCGCAGGCGCCACAGGCGTCGGCGGTGTTCGCGGCGTCTGGAATCACTATTTCGCGCTGCAAAACGCGGCCCGTGACAACGAACGCCTCACGCACGAAAACGCCGAACTCAAGCTTCAACTCAACGAACTCCAGAACAAAGCCGAAGAAGCCGACCGCCTGGCGAAGCTTCTCGACTTCAAGCAAAGCCACAAGAGCGTGCCGATGCTCGGGGCGCGCGTCATTGCCGCCAGCGCCGACTCGGCCACGCAAACTATCTATCTCGATCGCGGCGAGCACGACGGCATCCGCCGCAACATGGGCGTCATCACGCCCGACGGCGTTGTCGGCAAAATCAGCGAAACGTATCCGAATACTTCTCAAGTTCTGCTGCTGACCGACCGAGACAGCGGCGTCGGCGCGATGCTTGTCGAATCGCACATCCAGAGCCCGGTCGGCGGCGTCGGCGAACCCTTGCTCGCGATGAAATACGTCGCCAACGACGATACCGTCTCCATCGGCCAGCACGTCGTCACCAGCGGCATGGATCGCATTTTTCCGCGCGATCTGCCCGTCGGCACCGTGGCTCAGATCAAAGACGGCAATCCCTTCAAGCAGATTCGCCTGAAGCCCGCGGCAAATCTCGAAAGCCTGGAAGACGTGATCGTATTACTCACGCTGCAGCCGCTCGACCTGACGAAATCCGAAAGCAAGGAAGCGAAGGAATCGGGAAGCCCCATCGCGGAAGCGAAGAAAGAGCCGCAAACCTCCGCGAAAACGGCGAAGCCATGAACGACACGTATGAATTGAGAATGGGCGAAGCCCATATCGAGGTACACAAGTTTCGCGGCGGCGCGATCGTCCTCGCGACGATTGTCGCGATCTTCTTGCAAACCGCGGTTCCCGTTCATTTCCCGAAATTCGCGATCCTCGATCTACCGCTGTTGCTCACTATTTATTTCGGCCTCAGCCGCCGCAATCCTTCCACGGGCTTGCTTCTCGGCATGACCATCGGCTTGCTGCAAGACAGCCTGAGCGGCCCAACGGTTCCCATCGGCCTTTACGGCATCGCGAAGACGATCATCGGCTATCTCGCTTCATCCATCGGTGCGCGCCTCGACACGGAGCATCCCATCGCCCGCTTCGCTCTTACCGTGATCTTCTTCGGTGTCCATCAGGGTGTCGTGATCCTGACGCGCCGACTGCTGCTCGCGCAGCCTGAGCCGTGGTTTACCATGCATCTCGCGATCGGTGCCGCCGTCAACGCGGTCGTCGGTGTCTTCCTCTTCATGCTCCTCGATCGGCTCCGCAAAAACTAACGCCCCCCTTCGATTCTCGATCACCGCCATCAAAGTCCACGCGGATGGCGGCCCCACAAGACTTCTGCTAGCATCGCTCCAAACCTCACCTGGCATTCAGGCTCTGCAGTTTTGACGGAGATTCAATCGGCACGAAAAGGAGCGCTATGACTCCCTCCTACGACATCGTCACCATTGGTGGCGGTATTGCCGCGTCCGCATTCGGCGCGGCCATGGCAAAGCACGGCGCCCGCGTTCTGATTCTCGAAAAAGAGACGAAGTTCCGCGATCGCGTCCGCGGCGAATACCTTGTGCCGTGGGGCGCTGCCGAAGCGCGCGAACTCGGCATTCACGACGCGCTCGTGAAATCGTGCGCTACCGAAGTGCCGATCGTCGATATGGGATTCGGACCGCGTCCGCTGATTGAGACCACCCCTCATCGGCTTGCCAGCGTGACCTTTCACCATCCAGAGATGCAGGAAACGCTGCTCGCCGCAGCAGAAAATGCCGGCGCCGAAGTACGCCGCGGTGTGACCGCGATCGGAATAGAGACTGGATCAAGTCCCGCCGTCATCGCGAGCAACGGCGCCGAAGAAGAAATTCCGGCGCGGTTGGTCGTCGTCGCCGACGGCCGCGGCTCCGCTGCCCGAAAATGGGCGGGGTTTTCGGTGAAATCCGACATGTATCCTTTCCATTTCGCAGGCGTTCTGCTCGAGGGGGCATCGATTGCTCCGGATTATTCCTGGTTCGTCTTCAATCCCGAGTTTGGATTAGTCGGCGGAATCGTGCCGGAAAGCAGGAATCGCTGCCGCGCTTATCTCGGCTATCCGACCGATGGCGGATTCACGCTCCAAGGGGCCGACAAGCTCGAAAAATTCATCGCGGAGTCGCGCCGCGTCGCACCTGTGTTTGCCGATTGCTATGCGCCCGCGAAAAGCATCGGGCCTCTCGCCGCCTTTGATGCCGGATACATGTGGGTCGATCGCCCATATCGCGATGGAGTCGCCTTGATCGGCGAAGCGGCCGCTGTCAGCGATCCGAGCTTTGGCCAGGGCATGTCGCTAAGCCTGCGCGACGCGCGCGTGCTCCGCGATGCTCTCGTCTCTGACTCCGATTGGGACCGCGGCGTATGTCACTACGCAGAACAGCACGACAAATACTTTCGGACCATTCACACGGTTTCTTGTTGGCTGCGCAGTCTCTTTCAGGAGCAGGGAGCCATCGCCGATGCTCGTCGCCAAAAGGCCATGCCCGGAATCATGGCCGACATCACTCGCGTTCCTGATCACCTCTTCAGCGGCCCCGAGCTTCCTGCGGACGACAGCGTCCGCGCGCGCTTTTTTGGCGAAGCGTGAGTTAGCGTGTCGCGTTGATCGAGTGATTTAATATTTCAGGAGGAATTGTTTGAAGTCATCATACTTACTGGTGGCTGGAACCGAGAGTTTCGGCCGAGTCAGATAAGCCGCCAATCGATCCGGTAACGGTGGCGCAGCGCCAATCGCTTTCGTCACAATCTCTGCAAACTTCGCCGGATGCGCCGTCGCGAGCACAAGCCCCTGAGCCGGTTCCGCATGCTCTCGTTTGTACGCTTCCCAACCGAGCACACCAACCGCAGTGTGCGGATCCGCGATGTAGCCAAATCGCTCATGGACCGACTTCATCGCCGCAAGCGTTTCCTCGTCCGTCGCGCCGTGTCCCCAAATCTCGCGCTGCACATACTCCAGCCGCCCGCGGCACAAATCCAACAACCGCGGAAAGTTGTTCGGGCTGCCGACATCCATCGCATTCGAATACGTCGCCTGCGCTGGACGCGGACGAAAATCTCCCGTCCGCAAATACTCCGGCACCACGTCGTTCGCATTCGTCGAAGCGATGAATCGCGTCACCGGCAATCCGATGCGCTTCGCAAAAATCCCCGCCGTCAGGTTGCCGAAATTTCCGCTCGGCACCGAAACAATCAGCGGCACCGACGCCACCGGCAACTGCCGGTACGCGGCCACGTGATAAAACATCTGCGGCAGTAACCGCCCGATATTGATCGAATTCGCCGAAGTCAAAAACGCGCGTTTGTTCAGCTCGGCATCCGAAAACGCCTGCTTCACCAGCCGCTGACAATCATCAAATGTTCCCGAAACTTCCAGCGAAGTGATGTTCTCGCCGAGCGTCGTGAATTGTTTCTCCTGCGCCTCGCTGATGCGCTTCGACGGATACAAAATCACCACCCGAATCCCCGGCACACCGAGAAATCCGTGCGCCACCGCGCTTCCCGTATCGCCCGAAGTGGCGACCAGCACAGTGAGCGGCCGCGTCTCGCCGCGCACGAAATAACCCATCAACCGCGCCATGAATCGCGCGCCGAAATCCTTGAACGCCAGCGTCGGCCCGTGAAACAGCTCGAGGATGTGCAGCCCCGGCGACAGCGATACCAATTTCACCGGAAAATTGATCGCCTCGCTGACGATCTGCCACAACACTTCTTCCGGCACTTCCGGCGCGGCAAATGGTTTGACAACGCGGAAGCAAACTTCGGTGAACGGCAGTGCGCGAAATTCTTCCAGCTCCTCCGGCGAGCGCCTCGCGATTTCGACCGGCATGTACAAACCGCCATCAGGCGCAAGTCCACGCAGCACCGCGCCGCGCAGCGACGTCAGCGGCGCCTCCCGCGATGTGCTCCGATATCTCACCCGTTCGGTCTCCCCGAATTCAACATCCCGCGCATCTTCCGCTCTGTCTCCTCTGCGAACTCTGTTGTAAAAACTCCCGCGCGCCGCAGGCGCTCCTGCCCGCGCATCCCATTCGAATTCTGCAAATTG
>JAFAZL010000154.1 GCA_019239815.1 Acidobacteriota bacterium | reverse complement strand
GCGCTGCTGATTCCGATTCTCGGACTGTACGAAGCCGGCGGCTGGGCCAACCTGAAGATGCAAATCGCGGCTCGCGCATCGGAGCAGTACGTTCATCTCTGGTCCACGCTCGGCACGTTCTCCGGCAACCCGATGGGCATTAACTGGGTCGGTATTGTGTTTGGTCTCGGCGCAGTGATTTCGATGGGTTACTGGACGACGGACTTTCTCGTCGTGCAGCGCATTCTGTCGGCGAAGGATATTCGTAGCGCGGAGATGGCTCCGATCATCGGCGCGGGATTGAAAATGATGGTGCCGCTCATCGTGATCCTGCCGGGCCTCCTCGGCTTGGCAGTTCTACCGATGAAACTGACCGGCGAGGCTCAGGCCGCCGCCACTGGCATGCACAGCTACAACGATGTGCTTCCACTGATGCTGGCTCGCTATTGCGGGCCAGGACTTCTCGGACTTGGGATCACCGCGCTGATCGCGGGCTTTATGTCGGGCATGGCGGGCAACGTCAGCGCGTTCACCACGGTGTGGACGTACGACATCTACCGCCCCTTCATCAACAGCAAGGGAAGCGACAGCCACTATGTCAGCATGGGCCGCTGGACGACGGTGATCGGCGTGCTCGTCAGTGTCGGCACCGCGTATCTCGTGATGCAATTCGCCAGCATCATGGATTACGTGCAGGCGCTGTTCAGTTTCTTTATCGCGCCGCTGTTCGGCACGGTTGTGCTTGGGATGCTGTGGAAGCGCGCTACAAGCGCGGGCGGATTCTGGGGTCTGCTCTGTGGCACTGGTTCGTCGATCGGCATGTGGGCTTGGGTGAAAGTCGATCCGTCGGCGTTGCGCTACGTTGCGCTCTCACCGCACGCGAAGGCGCTGGCGCAAGATATGTTTCAAGCGTTGTGGTCGTTCTGCGTTTGCGTCATCGTGACCGTCGTCGTCAGCTACGCGACGAGACCGAAGTCCGACGCGGAGCTCGATGGACTTGTCTACGGGTTGACCGCTGTGCCGTCCGTTGGCGACGTGGCTATCTATGAGAAGCCGGTCTTCTGGGCCGGCATCGTCGGAATTATTTTCGTGATTTTGAACATCCTGTTCTGGTAAAAGAGGGCCTCAAATCGGGGCCCGGGCCATATTCCTATTCTGTAGGGCGCGAACTTTGTCGCGCGTTTGAATCTGCGTGGGGGCAATGAGACGATGAGCACGCATCACGAAGACAGCGTATCGATCTGGTTTTTCATCGGGATTTCTTTGCTCGTGAACGGTGTTCTGATCTGTGGCGCAGGAGTGTGGGAAGTGATGCACCCGCCCGCAAATCCTGTTGTTCTTTTCAATCTGCACGCGAATGTTTGGTGGGGCGGCTTGCTGTTGCTTGTGGGCCTGCTCTATACGATCTTCTTCATACCGGGCCGCAAGCACTCGTAGTTTTCAAAACGAAAGTAATTTCCGTCACAAAACCACTGCGTCTTAGCGGCGCGCAATTCGAGCCCGCTACAGGACTTGGTGTGTCGTTGGCTTTGGCGCTTCGATGCGCAGGGGCACCTGATCGGCGATGCGGATGCCGTAGCCTTCGAGCGCGATCACCTTCTTCGGATGATTGGTCAGGACGCGGATATCGGTGAGGCCGAGATCAATCAGAATTTGCGCGCCGATGCCGCTCTCGTGCTGCACCATGCGCTGACGCGCGGGTTCGCGATCCAGTTGGCCACGGCGGTGGAAATGAATCTGTGGCAGCGAGCCCGGCGTTTCGGACGTTTCGATCCCGAAGCCGCGCCCCGTGTGATGCAAATACAAGAAGACACCGCGGCCTTCTTTTGCGATTGTCGTCAGCGAGCGCGAGACGAGTTCGGAGCAATCGCAGGTGATCGAGCCGAAGACATCGCCGGTGAGGCAGTGTGAATGGACACGGACGAGGGGCGGCGTGCCGCCTTCGAGATCGCCGCGGACCAGTGCGACGTGCTGGTCGTGATCGACATCGCTGGCATAGGCAATCATTCGAAAATCGCCATAGCGCGTAGGAACGACGGCTTCCGCGACGCGACGGACATAGCGCTCGTGCTGCATGCGGTAGCGGATGAGGTCGGCCACCGTGAGCATCTTCAAGTCGTGCTGGCGGCAGAATTCGTGCAGCTGTGGGACGCGCGACATTGTGCCGTCTTCGTTCATGATTTCGCAGATGACGGCGGATGGATTGAGACCGGCAATGCGGGCGAGATCGACGCTGGCTTCGGTCTGGCCGGCGCGGACCAGCACGCCTCCATTGCGGGCGCGGAGCGGAAAGATGTGGCCGGGGCGTGCGAGGTCCTGAGGGCGCGTTTTGGGATCGATCGCGGTGAGGATCGTGATGGCGCGATCCGACGCGCTGATGCCGGTGGTGACGCCGAGGCGGCCGTCGATGGCTTCTGTGAAGGCCGTGCCGTGGACCGAGGTATTGATCGGCGACATAAGCGGAAGGTGAAGTTCGTCGCAACGGTCTTCCGTTAGCGGGAGGCAGATCAGGCCACGGGCGTATTTCGCCATGAAATTGATGGCTTCGGGCGTGATTTTCTCGGCAGCCATCGTCAGGTCGCCTTCATTTTCGCGGTCCTCGTCGTCGACGAGGACGATCATGC